>JABGTK010000133.1 GCA_018647265.1 Candidatus Neomarinimicrobiota bacterium
CTAAAATTGCCACCCAGTTTCATATTCATAACTGTGGCAGGGAAAAAATCAGGATCAGTGCGAGCTAAGCCAAGGTAGCCAATGCGGATTTCTGACTGTTTGGCATTGGGTACATCGACAAAGTACACGGTTGCATTTTTATTTGGTACAGGCAATTTATATTCGGGGAACGAAACTTCCTTCGCATCCCAACCGTCGACTAGACCTTTAAATACCTTAACGGCTTCACTCCGGCTGATATTTCCTACAATGCTAACATTAGCCAGGTCGGCAGAGAAATTGGCATTATAGTAGCTTTTCAAATCATCCAGTTGTATTGCCTCAACCGATTCAACCGTTCCTACTGTGGCGTTAGCTAAAATATGATCGCCATAGATTAATTTGTTATATACATTGGATGCAATTGATGAGGGGACAGCGGCTCTTCTTTTAATTGATTCTGCTGTTTCCCGTTTGATACGGTCAAATTCTGTGGCATCCCAACGGGGTTCAAAGAGGATCTCTTCTACTAAGGCCAACGTTGCATCAAAATTTCGTTTTAGCGTTGTGGCTTCGATATTAATGGATTGTGCCCTTGTAACCATCCTGATAGAAGAACCGAGCGCATCGATAGCTTCTTCAAGTTCAACCGGTGTTTTGTTGGCCGTACCTTCCATTAGCATATCGGTAATGAGATTTGCAACGCCAATTTTGTTGGGTTCGTCCAACAACATACCGCCATCAATTTGAATGCCGAAGCTGATCAAGGGCAGTTCATCATGTTTGGCACCATAAAGGGATATACCTTTATCATAATCATGCTGCCAGATTTTTGGGAGATTTAAACGAGGTTGTGGTCCATCTACCGGTTCAACGGAACGGTCGAATGTAGATGGAATTTCAGATACATCCATGTCGCCTGTTCCAGCTTCTTTGGTTACATTTTTAACAATCTTTTCTTCCGAAATTGGAAAAAGGACAGATCCTTCAGCCACAAGATCGACTTTCCCTTTAGGGACAAAACTAGTCAATATATAATTTTGGCTTTTAATGTATTTTTCAAACACCCGTTTTACGTCACTCATGTTTACATCGAGGACCTTTTGGAGTTCACTCGCTATAGCATCGGGAGAACCATAATATTCATTATAATGGGCCAATTGAAATCCTTTGCCAAGAACAGAGGAAATGCCTTGGTAGAAACCGGTTTCATATTTGGCTTTTAGACGAGCAAGGTCTTCTGCAGTAAAGCTATCACTTTCAAATCGGGCAAATGATTCGTGAACGGCATTTTCAACATCGGTAAGACTTGAGGTTGGAAACCCATCGACAACAATATTAAATGTTCCTGCAATTTCTTGGGTACCGCTGTAAGAATATAGATTTGATGCCAGTTTCTTTTCTTCAACAATAACTTTATACAAAGGCGCCTTTTTACCATCGCCCATTAATTGTCCCAAAAGTTCTAATGCGGGAGCATCAAAATGTTTTTGATCAACCGTAGGAAAGACCATAGAAAGACGGGGGGAACGGGCGAAATTATCTTCGTGGTATAACTTTTTAGTTTTGCTTAATTCAACAGGCATGGGTTCGGGGTTACCATTGTCTGGACCTGCTTTAATTTCGCCAAAATATTTTTCAACCAGTTTTTTTACTTCTTTTTTATTTATATCACCGGCAATTACCATAGTTGCATTATTTGGGCCATACCATTCTTCATAGAATGAGCGAACATCTGTTAGTGTTGCATTTTGAAGATCTTCCAATTCACCAATTGTTGTCCAGTTGTAGGGATGGTCTTCAGGATATAAATTTTTAATTACCACATAATCTCCGTGGCCGTAAGGACGGTTATCCACACGCTGCCGTTTTTCATTTTGGACCACTTCCTGTTGATTCTCAAAAGCAAGTTGTGTTACGGTAGAGAGGAGCCAGCCCATCCGGTCTGATTCCATCCAAAGGACAGTTTCTAGCGCATTTTTGGGAACAACTTCATAATATACTGTACCATCTTTGTTAGTACCGCCGTTGAGGGTACCACCGACATTTTGAATTTTCTTAAAGAATTGGTCTTGTCCTACGTGCTGGGATTCTTGGAACAACATGTGTTCAAAAAGGTGAGCAAAGCCGGTTCGGCCGGGTATTTCACGATTGGATCCAACATGGTATTGGATGGCTACACCAATAATGGGATCTGACTTATCTTCATGGAGGATAACGGTCAACCCATTATCAAGTGTATATTTCTCATATTCAATATTAAATGGTGTATCTGCTTTCTGTTCACAACCAACCATAAAAATGGTCGCAAATAAGCTAATTATTAGTGATTTTTTAAACATGGAATTCTCCTATTACCAAATGATTAATTTCATTATAACAAACAGATTATCTGGTTGTTCCCTATATCGACAAAAATTACGTTAAATGGTTGTCCGAACATATTAAAAATTCTGTGTAATATTAACTACGGGTTAATTGATTAGTCTAATTGTTGAAAAAAAATAAAGGAGACCAAAAGATGAAACTTGCACGTTCCATATTATTCATTTTTACATTCATTTTATTTGGCTGTGATGAGGTAGAGAAGAATACAAATGATGGAATTGATAAAATGAATGGGGTGAAATTTGATTTAACGAAAGTATTTAAATATTTTGACACTTCGGTAAATGTCTATGTTGATGGTGATGATATTGTAATTAATGCGGATGGTGTTCCTGGACATAAAAGTCCATATTTCCCGCAGACGGAAAATTTATCTCAAAATGGATATTACTATTGGGTGGACAGTGACAATGATGGCACTAACGATATGTGGTCAAATGGTCAATCGAACTTTCGACAGAATCCAAATTATATTGCTGAACGAAATTATACTTTTCGGATTCCTTTGAATCCAAAAGTGTCCAACCAAACATCAGATACTTTTATGGGGCCGATTGGTGTAACAATCAATGGAACGCCATTATTTAACCAGTATGAAGCTGGGAATACAGTCCTAATGCCAGGAGAAGGTATCGCACAAAGTTTAGATGGTAGCGCCGGCCACCCTGCAATGCGAGGGGATTATCATTATCATATGATTCCGGATTCTGTCCTGAATTCTACCGAGGATAATTTTATCGGTTTTGCTGCTGATGGATTTCCTGTATACGGTCCCAAAAATGATGATGGGAAAAATGTTTCCGATTTAGATGATAGCCATGGTGAATTTGGTCCAACGCCCGATTTCCCCGACGGTATCTACCACTATCATACCACATTCACTGCACCGTATATCGTGGGATCTTTTCGCGGTTCGATTGGTTTTGGATGGGGCGGAGGGCCTGGAAATTGAGAATATTTATATTCTCTATAATATTTTTAATGGTAGGGTGTGAGTCATCAACCGTCACATTTGATGAAACTTTTTCAATAAATAATGGTGAACTATATCACAATAACTCCCTTTTTTCAGGTCGTCTTATTAAAACTGAAATAACAGGAACTTGGTCGAAATCCTTTTATAAGAATGGAAAAAGAGAAGGGTTGAGCATTCGTCATTTTGCCGATGGGAATAAAAAGTCTCATGGTAAGTTTCGAAAAGGAAATCAAGTTGGAACACATTTAGGGTGGTGGCCCAATGGACAAATTCGGTCAGAACAATATTTTAATGATGGTCTACTGAGTGGCGAGGTGAAAGAGTGGTTTGTAAATGGTCAACTGGCCGTACTGAATCATTTTTCTAATGGACGACAAGATGGACTTCAACAGGGTTGGCGGAATGACGGAGATTTACGTTTTAAGTATACCTACATTAATGGAAAACGTTATGGTTTTATGGGTTCATCTCTTTGCATGAGTCCTTACCAATAATGAAAAAAGTCCTCATAATATCAGCAGTTGGAATTTCTGTAGCATTCGTATTTTTCTTGGGAAATGGTTCTGAACCATTTCGGTTACCCATTTACCACCCATCAGATATTGATCCCGATTGGGTGGATAAGGAATTTGTTGATAAAACTCAAGTTCATAGAATTCCAAGTTTTAGTTTTATGGATCAAAATGGTAATGTGATTACCAATGAAGTATTTGATGGTAAAATTTATGTAGCGGATTTTTTCTTTACCACTTGTCCGGGGATTTGCCCCACACTCACTAAACATATGGGTAAAGTTCAGAAAGCCTTTAAGGACGACCAAAATGTGAAGATCATTTCCCATACGGTACATCCTGAAAATGATTCAACTGCAGTCTTGAAAGCTTATAGTGAAATGCACAGAATAAATAGTAATCAATGGCATTTGGTTACAGGAAAAAAATCCGAATTGTATGGCATTGCTCGGCAGGGATATTTCAGTATTTCTAAAATTGAAGAAAAAATGAAAAATGCCTTTATTCATACAGAAAATTTCATTCTCGTAGATCAAGAACGTCGAATCCGAGGCATTTATAACGGCACAATCGCCCATGAGGTGAATCGTTTGATAGAGGATATTCAATTGCTTAAAAAGGAATTATAAATATTTTCTATGAAAAGGGAGAGTATGTGGCTTTTCACTCCTGCAATAGGAGAGGATTATGGGGTGGTCAGGAAAGTTGATTCTAAATAATGAAAAATATATAGAAATAGAACCAGAGCAGAATAAATGATTTTACCCATACTGATTGTCGCAATAACTGTTACCTTTATTTCAAAAATCCAAACTGTTGAGTCGCCTTTTTTACAGCGGATCTTTAATTGGTTCCCACCTATTTTATTCGCTTATGTGATTCCAGCAATTATAACCCATACATTCAATTTAGATATGGGTTCTTCAGCCATTCATGGTTTTAGCAAAGGAATTATTATTCCTTTGGCTATTCTCTGTGTCATGAGTGCATTGCTATTCAAGCAATTGCGAATTGTGGGAATTAAGCCAATTTTCCTTTTTGTTTCAGGATCATTCATCATTGCTGTTTTGCCGCCAATTTTGGTTATGCTTTATCAAATTATTGATCCGGTCGCGGCAAAACAAATTATTACAGAAGAATTATGGCGAGGCTTGGTTCCGATTGTGGGAAGTTGGATTGGGGGAAGCACTAGTCAATTGGTACTTAAAGAAGTTGTGAATTGCTCAGAAGAATTATTCGTGGCTATACTAGTTCTTGACAATATTTTAGTAAATATTTGGACTATTCTTATGTTTCAATTCATTAAACGAAGTGATAAGATTAATCGATGGCTTAATATTTCTGCTGAAAAGCCACAATTGTCAGTGATGAATTTGGAAAAAGTTAAAAGACGTGATACATGGATCACCATCGGGGTGGTGTCTCTCATATCTTTTGGATTTTACGTGGCAGATTTATCCTTTTTGTTGAAGGTGGTTATTTTATCATTTATAGGGTTGGGATTGGGAAATTTGATTCAGTCATGGGATCATCAAATTGTTCTTAAGTTGGGGGGGAAGTTAATTTTGATCATTATGGCAACATTGGGATTAAAGCTCAATTTCAATGCATTTGATATTCCAACATCTTTGATAGGCATTAGCATTGTTTGGATTATCCTTCATTATGTGGGTATGATGATAGTTGCCTATTACGCCAAGATACATGCCGCTTGGATCCCCATAGCTAGTATGGCAAACCTAGGAGGAATTTCAACAGCACCGGCTGTAACGGCTGCATATGAAAAGGAATGGATGCCCCATGCCATAGTTCTAGCAATTTTGAGCATGGTTAGCGGTACGGCTTGGGGATTATTCACAATCGTTTTATTTGAGTGGATTATATAATTTAATCACTTTTCATCGACCATGTATATTCGATGCCCACATTGCTATGAGATATAATTGAAATAAAAATGCCCCATCCTACTTTAAACAGGACAGGGCATTTTAGTCTATATTCTTCTGTGTTTAGAAGGAGTAGGTAACAACAAGACTCATTACATTATATTTCATTTCTAATGCATTAATTAGTTCATTTAATCCGTCACCATCAGGTTTCATTTCTAAACTATGGATAGTGTATAGTGCTTCTGCTCCTACGGGTATGAGTGGCATTTTGAATCTTAAACCAAGGCCATAGGCTAAACCGGGATCATAAAAATCAGCCGCATCGCCCATTGGCATTGAATATCCAGCTCGAACTATTCCTCTGAACATGGGTAACCCGACAGGAATTTTGCCAACGGCATAGCCGTAGACCATATCAATTCCTTCGTCGCCACCAGCAGTGTATTCACCTCCAACGCCAATTAGGCTAAGAAGCATAAACTCATATCCCAAGGTAAAGCCCATACCATCTATTTTTTTTTCACTAATACCGAGTATGGATTCTTCTCTCGACGCATCAATTCCAATTCGTAATTGGGCTGTTGCCAAGGTTGTTAATAATATTAAAAATACAGTTATTCGTTTCATTTTATTCAATTTCCTAAGGTTATTGTGAATCAATCTAAAACAAAAATAATAACAATCAAATGTTCTCATGCCTAATTATAAAGTCTGTCGCTTATAAAAAATAATAACAAACCACTTCTTTGTAGTACAGACATTCCTGTTTGTTTTTGTACAGACAGGAATGTCTGTACTACAGGAGATAAAACTACAAGCGTAATTGGTGCTTGCCTTAAAAGTAACCGGCGAGACCAAAAATGATAGATAATGCCATTATCCAGTTTCAGTCTAGATCCCTAGCAAAAGGCAAGGCTACGGTGTGTAGGCGGGTTAAGGTATATGATTATCGGCACGACAAAAAAATAAAAAACTTTGTAACTATTTGAGGTGACTTACAGAAGTAACTAAGTAGAAGGACTCAAATATTCTAAGAAAACTAGCAACAATAATAATTTTCACTTTCCTATTATGGGGACAGGGTAATGGTGATGTGATTGGACGAATTACACTACCACTGGGTAAAGTAGATGTTATGTCAACCAAGGCATTGACTGGTGGCGGTAGTACCGGTCCTGAACCATTTGAATTACCACCGGATTGGCCGGCGTTGTAGAATACATATGAATTAAATTGGCCAAAAATCGATAATGACAGCAATGACACTAAATAAAAAATCCCCATTATGGGGATTTTCTATTTTAAGTAGCGGCGCAGGGACTCGAACCCCGGACACCCGGATTATGATTCCGGTGCTCTAACCAGCTGAGCTACGCCGCCATAATATCTTTAAAAAAGCCGCCGAACTTACAGGAATAAAATATTTTCTTTCAAACAATTTTATATGAGTTTTCCCCCAAATCACCTTTAATTTCCGTAGCTTTATGGAAACCCAAAAAGAATAGTTTGAGTTCTTATCATTCGTATCGTTCAAGGAGAGTCAATGTATAATTCAATTGAAGAATTTATGGGCCAGGTTGAGGCCAAGAATCAAGGTGAAAGAGAATTTCATCAAGCCGTCCAGGAAGTTGTGGAATCTCTATGGGATTTTTTACAAGATCACCCAGATTATATGCATGCAAAAGTATTAGAAAGAATCACTGAGCCGGAGCGGGTTATCATGTTTCGTGTGCCATGGCGCAATGACCGAGGCGAAGTGGAAGTGAATCGTGGATTCCGGGTTGAATTCAATTCAGCCATCGGTCCTTATAAAGGTGGCCTTCGATTCCATCCATCAGTTAATCTTGGCATCCTGAAATTTTTAGGCTTTGAACAGGTGTTTAAAAACAGTCTAACTACGTTGCCTATGGGTGGCGGTAAAGGTGGGTCTGATTTTGATCCCAAGGGAAAAACTGATAATGAAGTAATGAGTTTTTGCCAATCTTTTATGACTGAATTATCTCGTCACATCGGTCCTGATACTGATGTTCCGGCGGGAGATATTGGTGTAGGCGGCCGCGAGATTGGTTACATGTTTGGTCAGTATAAGCGTATTCGTAATGAATTTACCGGTATTCTAACGGGAAAAGGGTTGAACTGGGGTGGAAGCCTTATTCGACCAGAAGCTACTGGTTACGGCTGTGTGTATTTCGCAGAAGAAATGCTGAAAACCAAAGGTGATTCATTTAAAGGAAAAACAGTTACAGTATCTGGTTCGGGAAATGTAGCGCAATTTGCTACCGAAAAAGTGAATGATCTAGGTGGAAAGGTTGTTACCCTTTCTGATTCTAGCGGTTCAATTCATGATTCAGATGGAATTGATGCAGAAAAACTGAAATTTATCATGAATCTAAAAAATGTAAAACGGGGTCGAATTAAGGAATATGCCGATAAATTTGGTGCCACCTATTTAGAAGGTCAACGCCCTTGGAGTGTACCGTGTGATGTTGCATTACCTTGTGCTACACAAAATGAAATTAATGAATCGGAAGCCAAAACATTGATAAAAAATGGATGTATGGCTGTGGCTGAAGGTGCGAACATGCCATCAGAGCCAGGAGCCGTTGAAGTCTTCCTTAATAATAAGATTCTTTTTGGTCCTGGTAAAGCTGCTAATGCGGGTGGTGTTGCCGTATCTGGTTTAGAAATGAGCCAAAATTCTATGCGGTTATCTTGGAGCAGGGAAGAAGTTGATCAGAAATTGCAAAGCATTATGAAAAGCATTCATACTGCCTGCGTAAATCATGGCCAAAAAGGTGATTTCACAGACTATGTAAAAGGTGCCAACATTGCCGGTTTCATCAAAGTGGCAGATGCTATGATGGATCAAGGCGTTGTTTGATCTAAACTAACTCAATTATAAACTAAATAAAAGTCTCTGTTACCCTGAACTTGTCGAAGGGGCAGAGGCTTTTTATATTCCGGAAGCTTCGTGTTCATCCATGATTTCCTGTGCTTCATCCAATGGTTTTATAATCGCGCCTTCTCCGGTTTGCCCATCAATTGTTACAGTAACTGGACGATCCAAATGAATCCATTTAGTATATTTGGTAACGGAATTCACAGGTTGTTCGTCTATCCATTTCATATTCAACCGGTCCATTTCCTTTTTATGATTAATAGTGAAATAACCAATCCGCATGCTAGTCACATTCTGGAAGAAATGACTACCGAATGATGGATCAACGGGAAAAGAATCCATACCAACTTCAATGATAACTTTAGCATTTGAAATCTGATCCCAGTTTACAGGGATGCCCAACCAAGGATCGGCGGAACCCCATCGGCCGGGACCAATAAGAATAAACTTTTCGCCATTGGGCATTTTGCTGTTGATGTGCTCAATATCTTTGGCGATAGTTTGGGTGTGTGCCGCATCAAATACCTTGGGATCAACGATTACAATATTTTGAAGATTATCAATAACCCCATTCCCTAATGCAATAGAACTGGAACAAATTATATCATTTTTATTTAATGAATCAAATTTCTGGACGCGATCCAAACCGCCGATAACCATGGGTTTTATTTGTAATAAACAAAATTCATGCTTTTTATTTTGATCTTTATAAAGATTTACAGCAAATTCAATTTCTACAGGACAGCCCAATGCATCTTCGCCCATGGTCAATACCTTTGTCAAAAGTTCAGGTATGGGCGCTGTCTTCCATTTGAGCAAAGAGGGGAATGTAATTACACGGGTCCCTTTATGGCGGAGCGAATCACGAATCACATTATCTTCCTCAGAAACAACACTCCCTGCCCAACGCAATTCCCCATCACCTTCGGCAAAACTAAGGTCGTAAGCTGATGTATTTTCTTTTTCACCGTATTTCATCAGCTTATTTCCTTTTTCCAAATTCAGGGCATAAAACTGATTTTGAGAATTGGCGATAGTTGATCGAACAGAAAAGTATTGGGGAATAATTCCGGGATATTTTGGTGAAAATCTTAAGGATTTTTCTCCTTCAGCGATTGTGCGTCCCAAACCCAATGCTAAGAATGCAACACCTTCTTCTCGTTTCATATATGAAATGGGGTAATAATTAAAACTTTGAGCAGATCCACTTGCCGAGGGATAGAAGCGATCTTCGTGTTGTTGTCCAATCAGTTCCATGATAATTACGGCCATCTTTTCTTCTTCATGACGATGGACAGACCCTTCAATCAATGATTTGGGTTCCTTAAAATATGTAGATGCATAGACTAGTTTTATTGCTTTTGTTAATTGTTCTAACCGAGTTGTCCTGGATTTATCTGAATTGGAGAGCATGAAAGTAGAATACATTCCTGCCAATGGTTGATATTGGGAATCTTCTAGGAGGCTAGAAGAACGAACGGCAATGGGATATTTCACTTTAGATAAATAGCGGGAAAGGGTGTTCAATAATTCTTTTGAAAGGGATGCCTTTAAGAATGCCTTTGAAATGGCTTTATCTGGTTTGTTTTTAGAAAAAGCCACCTTCCATAATTTATTTTCATTCATAAAAAAGTCGAACTCATCTGTTCCAATCACGGCTATCTTAGGTACGCGTGAATAAATATCGGGGAATTCTTTATTTATTTTTCCGTCAGATAGCATATTGTTTGCAAAAGCTAGACCGCGTGCTTTACCTCCCAGTGAGCCAGTAGCGAGGCGGACAAAATTTAGCGATTCATTTTTTGTAGTGGAAGAATATTGAACTATCTTACCTTCGTGATGGGCTTGAATACCGGCATCAATAAGTTCAATTATCAGTTTTCTTAACTCGTCTAAACTTTTAAAATCATGAACTTTAAGTGGTCTAATATTTGAAGCTATTGAAAATTCCGCACGTACCGCTAACCAATTCGAAAAGTGATTTTTTGAAGCATGAAATTCCAGTGAATTGTCAGGTATCTTTGTCAGTGATTTTCGGAATCCCAATAGGTCGTTTGCTCGGGCGATCTCTTTGCCGCGGGGGTTTCTAAATATGAAATCGCCAAAGCCGAAATTGTTTATAATAAAGTCATCCATGTCTTGAAGCAAAGTGGCCGATTCTTTATGAATGAATGAGGCAGTAACTTTTTTTGCATCCTTATAATGCTCAAGGTTCGTGGATTGGAGCACCACGGGCATATCCGAATCCTTCTGGCGGATATATTCCACCAACTTAACGCCTGCGTGGAGATCCAAATGGCCACCCTTTGGAAAACGAACATCGGATATGAATCCTAAAATATTGTGGCGGTATTTATCATAGTATTGAACAGCTTCTTCGTAGGAAGAAGCAAGGATGATTTTTGGCCGTGCCCGGAATAATAAAAGTTTGTCAGTATCGGACAAACTTTTATTGATCAAATCACGCGCGTGCTTTAGGGCAATACGATAGATCAAGGGTAAAATAATAGAGTAAAACCGAGGGTTATCTTCCACTAGGACGATGGCGCGAATATCGGCAATTTTATAATCCCTGTGAAGGTTCATCCTATCTTCAATATATTTTATGATAGCAGGAAATACATTGGCATTCCCCGTCCAAATGAAAACCTTTTCGATTGTTTTTTCAAGACGGTCCTGAGGTAAATTAGTGATTTCTGATTCATCAAATGCCAATAGAATAATTGGCTTCCCTGGGTAGGATTTTTTAACCTTTTCACCAAAAGTTATTGGATCCATGTCTGCAATTCGCATCATAACAATAACTAAATCAAAACTGCGGTTGGATAACATTTGGAGGCCAGTACTAGCATTTTTCGCATGCCAGACTCGGGGGGCATAACTGAGGTTCATACCTAGGTATTCGTATAGAATTTGCTGGGTGAGTCGTCCATCTTCCTCTAAAATAAAGGCGTCATATGGACTAGCCACAAGAAGGATCTCGTGAATGCGGTGAAGCATAAGATCTTGGAAATTTATGGATGCTTTAGGTTCAGTAGCCATGTTGTACTCATGTGAAAATTAACGCACTCTACCATCTATTTAAATAGAATTATATGTAGATTCCACATATGAATTATCATCAGTCGGCCGCCAGCGTATTAATGAAATTGATATTTCCCAATTTCTGTTTATCCTGTGAGGATAAATCGGCAAGTCGATATTTATCTTCTGGAATTCTCTGTAAACCTTGTATTGGAAAACTTGAACCGACTGAAAAAGAAAATCGAATTAATGAGATCCACTTTCCTGAATACATTGATGAAGCTTACTCTTGTTGGTGGTTCAACGACACCTTACAGGAAGTAATCCACCAACTGAAATATGCAGATCGGGCAAGGATTGGAAGTGAGATGGGGAAATATGCTGCCAAAGAATTTCAAAAAAAGACCTTTCAGAATGTGGATTTAATTACAGCAATCCCCCTTCATCAAAAAAAGGAAAGAGAGCGGGGATATAACCAAGCGGGGTGGATCGCTAAGGGGTTTGCAAGGCAAATTGGCCGACCTCATGATCTAACTATTATTAAGCGAAAATCATATACTATTTCACAAACTACACTTGATCGAGAAGAACGTCTTCAAAATATGGAAAATGCTTTTGTAACTTCCCGCCCCTTGAAAGGAATGAAAATCGGAATTATTGATGATGTTTTGACAACGGGCGCCACAATGTCCGCTTGTTCAAAAGCTTTAAAACAGGGTGGTGCAGACTATGTAATGGCAATAACCCTGGCGACACCTAAAATAAAAAAATAAAAAACCTCGTGATAAAACCTCTTAAATCTTTTGATCTTAAAGAAAAGCGTATCCTCATTCGTGTGGATTTTAACGTACCTATCGAAAATGATCGTGTTGTCGATGATTTTCGGATTCGGGCCGCCCTACCTACAATTCAGTATTGCCTTAAAGAAGGGGCCAATGTTGTATTAATGTCCCATTTGGGAAGGCCGAATGGAAAGGTTTTACCGGAAATGAGTTTAATTCCTGCCGGAGAAACTTTGGCGGACCTATTAGAAATGCCCATTAAGTTTTCTGATGATTGTGTTTCCGAGGATGCCCATGATGTATCTTTGGGGCTCCGCGGGGGTGAAATTCATTTACTCGAAAATTTACGCTTTCATATTGAGGAAACGAAGAATGACCCCATCTTTAGTGCGAACTTGGCTAAGCATGGTCAAATTTATATTAATGATGCTTTTGGAACCGCCCACCGCGCACACGCATCCAACACAGGTGTAGCTAAAAATTTCACTCATAAAGGAATGGGCTTTCTTCTTGAGACAGAAATGCAATTCCTTTCTGAAGCTATGATAAAACCTCAACGGCCATTAACCGTAATACTGGGTGGCGCAAAAATCGATTCGAAATTGAATCTAATCCATAATTTTATCGGTAAGGCTGAACACATTCTCATTGGCGGTGGAATGGCTTTTACTTTTTTAAAGGCTCAAGGGAAGGATATAGGAAATTCTCTAGTTGATGAATCTATGATTCCAACCGCAAAAGCGATAATGTCGAAGGCACGTGGAAAATCAAAATTGGTCTTTCCAAAAGATATAGTATGTGCTGAATCCATGAAACATGGTGATCAAATAGAAGTCTTTTCAGCGGGAAAGATTCCTGATCATTTAATGGGTTTAGATATTGGTCCTGAAACGGTGGAAGCTTTTTCTGAAATAATTGAAGATTCTGGAACTATTTTATGGAATGGCCCCATGGGAGTTTTTGAAGTTGATGGATTTCAAAAAGGCACCCAAAATATAGCTCTAAAGCTTGTTGAAGTAACCAGAGGGGAAGCCATGACCATCGTTGGTGGTGGTGACTCAGCTGCTGCCATCAATAAATATGGATTAATGAAACAGGTTAGTCACGTCTCAACTGGCGGCGGAGCTTCTTTAGAACTTTTATCTGGGAATCCTCTTCCCGCAATCTATTCATTGGAACTTTAATTATGAAATTTAAACCTATAGTTGCCGGAAACTGGAAGATGCACAAAACACGAGATGAAGGAGTCTCCTTCGTCGGTAAAATCAAAAATCGTGTATTGGATAAGGCGGAAGCAAAGGTTATATTCTGCCCGCCTTTTACGACGCTCTTTTCCATAGTTGAAACAATTGACGGTTCCGATTTTAGTGTTGGTGCACAAAATGTACATCATAAAGCACAAGGCGCTTTCACCGGTGAAATTTCAGTGGAAATGCTAAAATCCGAAGGTGTCGAATACGTAATTTTAGGTCATTCTGAACGGCGTCATGTCTTTGGAGAATCTGATTCTTTCATTAATAAAAAAGTGCATGCTGTATTAGATGGTGGATTGATTCCCATGTTTTGTATCGGCGAAACATTGGAAGATCGACAAGCAAACAGTACAATTGATGTGCTTAAAGATCAAATCCAGATTGGATTGAAAGGATTAGAAACTATCGATCCGGAAAATATGATAATCGCCTATGAACCGGTATGGGCAATTGGAACTGGTGAAACAGCTTCCGAGGAACAGGTGGCAGTAGCCCATTTTTCTGTTAAATCCATTCTTGGAGGAATGTTTGGCGAAGAGGGCAATGAAGTGCCGATTCTTTATGGTGGATCAGTGAATGAAAATAATGCTGCTGAATTGATCCAGATTAAAGGTGTAGATGGTTTTCTTATTGGCGGAGCAAGCCTAAAAGAAGACAGTTTTTGCAGCATAATAGAACAAGTATCAAAATTTTATAAGAGGTAAATCGTGTTAGGATTTTTAATTACAATTCATGCAATTATCAGTTTATTACTGATCACTGTGGTGTTAATGCAAGCCAGTCAGGGCGGCGGATTAGCCGGTTCAATTGGTGGTCAAACAACCAATGCTATTTTTGGCGGACGTAGCGCCGCAACTGCTTTGAGCAAAATTACTACTTATCTTGCGGTAGCTTTCATGGGCTTGGCCCTTTTGATAAGCCTTGTGGGATCACCATCTGCCGGTGATGGCAGTTCGGTTATCGAACAAGCGCAAGAAGAGCGTACATTGGCCCCTTCTAATGAGGAATTAGTATTACCCACTTCGCCACTTCAAAAGGCAGAAGATAAGCAATAGTTTGGGAATTTGCCGAAGTGGTGGAATTGGTAGACACGCATGCTTGAGGGGCATGTGGGGGAAACCCTGTGGGGGTTCGAGTCCCCCCTTCGGCACGATAAATTTAATATGAGGAAGAATCACACAATGTTGAAAAAAATATCTATTATTACCCTGTTGATGGGATTTGTTTTCGCACAATCGCCAGTTGAATTATATAATAACGCTCAAACAAGTTTAAACGCTGGGAAAATTTCAGAAGCTGAGGCGGGGTTTAAAGCAGCCTTAGAAGCAGATCCTACCTTTGCCCCGGCAAACCTGGGATTGGCCCATGTAGCTCTACGTAAAGGCGACTTAAAACAAACTCAAGCATTTTTAAAAGAAGCCATTGATGCTGATCCGGAAAGCCAAGATTTCCGCGACGAATTTGAAAAATTGAGTGAATTGAATACACTCATGAGTAAAGGGATACGATCCATGAAGAATGGAGAGGTAGAAGATGCATTTGAATCATTCCGAATTGCTTCCGAAAAATTTCCTAATTACCCTGAATCAGTATTCAATATGGGATTGGTTCACTTTCGTAAAAAAGAATTCACCGATGCTGTGGGTTATTTTCATAAAACAATGGAAATAAACCCTGGGCATAAAACAGCATTGGCGGCCATAAAAAATGTAGCCAAAAAATATTTTAACTCTGGCAATCAATCTTATAAACGGGGTGATTCGGAAGGTGCTTTAGATTCTTATGAAAAAGTGCTGGAAGTAGATGATACTTTTTACCAGGCACTTTACCAGATTGGTGTGATTCAATCTAAATTGGGTGATAAAGATGCGGCTACTGTATCGTACGAAAAAGCATTGGCTGTAAATCCCCAATTCTATAAAGGCTATTTTGCTTTAGGATTAGCCAAAAGCGGTCTGAATGATTCCGAAGGCGCTTTGGCTGCATTTGAATCTGCAGTTGATATTCACCCTGGATATGACAAAGCATATGGCGCAATGGGAGATATTTACATCGCTAATAAAAATTATGAAAAAGCTAAACAGGTTTTGAATATGTCCATTACTGTTAATCCAAAATATGCCAAAGGATATGCAAGTCTCGGTATAATCTATTTGGAAGAGCAAAACTGGGAACAAGCTTCAACAAACTTGGTGAATGCAACATCATTGAATGAACGTGATGCTATGAGCTTTTTCCGATTGGCAGGTGCTTATAATGCCTCAGGTGATTGTAATGGTGCCAAGGATGCAGCTCGTAGCGCAACAGAATTAAAAAGTCGTTTTGGGGGTGGTTGGTTTGAATTGGGTGTTGCTGAATGGTGCGGTGGAAAAGGTAATAAAACAGGCGCAGTAAATGCATTTGAAAAAGCCAGGAATGACCGTTCATGGCGGAAAATGGCAGAATATGAAATTGATAAAGTTAAAAACCCCCAGAAATACGAAAATTAACCCTTAAGGGGTTTGGATTATAAGCGATGATTAAAGCAATCATCTTTGATTTAGATAATACGCTGCTTGATTTTATCAAGATGAAGCAGTTTGCAGTTAAGGCGGCTATTACTGCAATGAATGAGGCCGGTCTCCATGTTGACGAAGATAAAGCTTATCAAGATATTTTTGATCTTTACATGGAAAAAGGATGGGAAAACCAACTGGTGTTTGATGACTATTTAAACCAGACAACTGGCGAAGTTAGTCATAAAATTCTCGCCGCAGGAATTGTATCCTATCGCCGTGCCCGTGAAGCAACTTTGCTCGTTTATCCCAATGTAAATAAAACACTGATTCAATTAATAAAAATGGGAATTAAGCTTGCTGTGGTCTCTGACGCCCCTAGCCGTGAAGCTTGGATGCGTTTATATTACCTAAACCTCCATCATGTATTTGACCCTGTGCTAACATTTGATGATACTGGCGTACGTAAACCGTCTCCAAAACCATTTGAAATGGCATTGAAACATCTTAAAGTAAAACCAGACGAGGCACTCATGATTGGTGACTGGCCGGAGCGAGACGTGGTTGGCGCGGGACAAATTGGCATGAAGACCATTTTCGCTCGTTATGGCGATACATTTGGTACTGTTGATTCCGGTGCAAATTATGATGTAAATGATATTTACGAGGTGGTTGGAATCATCGAGGAGTTGAACGACGTCTAATCCTTTCATCGGAACGGATATCGTTTCGGTAAAACGAATTAAGCAATTGCTGGAAAAACACGGCAATCGCTTCAAACAAAAAACGTTTACCCCCAAAGAAATTGTTTACTGCGATGGGAAGGCTGAACCCGCTATACATTATGCAGGAAGGTTTGCCGCGAAAGAAGCTATCAAAAAATGTTTTTTATCCTCAGGATTGGCTGTGCAAATTGGATTCAATGAAATTGAAATTCTACCTTCTGATACTGGTGCGCCGATTGTTTTACCAATCCACAAATATAAATATAATAATCTAAAAGTAAGCATTTCCCACGAATTCGAATATGCCATAGCTATGGCCATCTTGGCAATCTAAATGCAGTTAGTTACTCGCCAACAATCGCGAGACTTTGATCGATTAGCCATGGCTGAGTATGGCATAACTGGCGAAATATTAATGGGGAATGCCGGTCAAAAAATAGCAGAATTTGTTCGTGCTCAACTGGTTAACATACATCAGCCACATATAGGAATTGTTTGTGGAAAAGGGAATAATGGGGGAGATGGATATGCCACTGCTGTGATCCTTTATAACTGGGGTTTTCGTGTTACCATATACTCATTGGTTGTGAATGAGGTGAAAGGTGATTCCAAAATTTATCATGAACAATGTAATGAAGCAGGAATAACCATTATTTATAATGCCTTACTACCCACTACAAAACCAAAATTTGATTTAATGATAGACGGACTTTTAGGTACCGGTTTTATTGGGAAAATTAGAGAAGAACTTTTTCCTTGGGTTGATTGGTTGAATAATTGCTGCGAAACAGTTTCTATTGATATTCCATCGGGTGTGGATGCCAATTCCGGTGTAGTCGATAGTCATGCGGTAAACGCCAATCATACGATTACTATGGGTTTTTCAAAAGTGGGTATGATGATTGAACCGGGGAAAAGTTATTCCGGGCGGATACATCCTGTGGATATTGGTTTCCCTAATATTGTGTCTGATTTAGATGGTCGTAAATGGTCAGCTATTTCTCAGGAAGAAATTCAAACAATTATAAAACCCCTACACAAATCAACCTATAAGCATATCCAAGGAAAAGTGCTTTTAATTGCCGGATCAAAAGGGATGACCGGTGCGGCCTATCTCTCCACAATGGCAGCCTTGCGAAGTGGTGCTGGATTAACCATTACTTGTGCTCCCGCATCACTTAATAGTATTTATGAGGAAAAAATAACAGAAGGAATGACCGTTCCATGCGAGGATAACGGCCGTGGATATTTATCCAAAGAAAATTATAATGAAATTATGAAATGGGTAGAATGGTGTGATGTGGTAGCAATAGGACCCGGTTTAGGAAATAATAGTGGAACTGCAGATTTGGTTGAAAAATTGGTTCAAGCTGTTGAAAAACCTATGGTAATTGATGCGGATGGGTTACGGCCATTTTATAACAATATGGATTTGTTCAACCAAATTAAGAATGAATTTGTGATTACACCGCACTTGGGTGAAATGAGCCAATTGATAGATACCCCCGCAGATAGAATACGCAATGACCTCCCCACCGCAATTGATAAAATGATTAATAATTTTGCTGGTGTACTTATTGCCAAATTTGCACCTTCTTTGGTTGCATGGGGTAGTAAAGGTGCTGTTAATTCCACCGGGAATCCAGGCTTAGCTACGGCAGGGTCAGGTGATGTATTGACTGGAATGGTGGCATCTTTCATGGCACAAGGATTCAATGCAGTAAATGCGGCAAAAGCAGCAATCTATATACACGGAAAGGCAGCAGATCAATTGGCGAAATCCATTAGTCAGCGCGGTATGATCGCGGGAGATTTATTATATAAAATCGGCAAGGTTCTACATGAATATGAATCATAAAACGTTTCGCATTCTATTGGTTGCCTATATGCTATTGATATTGAGCGTATCCAGTTTGCCGGGCCAAAGTATCCCAAAGACTTGGCTGCTTACATGGGATAAACTGATTCACTTGGTGGAATATTTTATTTTGGGCGTGTTGGCTATGAAAAGTATGAATTCCATATTAACAAAGAATCTGAAATTCGTAATCTCATTTGGAATCTTTTTTGGTTTCACGGATGAATATTTACAATCATTTATATCAGGACGGTTCTCCAGCGGATGGGACGTACTTGCGGATACGATAGGTGTTGTCATTGGAGCACTCCTTGTTTTAGGAAATGATAAAAAGTGATTAACCATATTTATATAAAAGATTTTGCCATAATTAGGGAATTGGCGCTTCCAATCAAAAATGGTCTAACGGTAATCACCGGTGAAACTGGTGCAGGAAAATCAATCCTATTGAAATCATTAAGTATTGCATTGGGTGCTAAAACAGATAAAACGGATGTTCGTAGCGGCCAAGAGCAATCTGTGGTTGAAGTCGAATTGAGCGTGAATGGGAAATCTGATATTTACAGACGATTAATCAGTAAAGGTGGTCGTACCCGTTCTTTCTTTAATAATGAACCGATGGCCGAACAGCCTTTTCGGGAATTGGTAAATCCTTTGGCAGATTTTCATGGTCAACATGAACAACAATATATTATGAATGCCACAACCCATGTTGATTTTTTAGACAGTTTTTGCGATTCAGAAGAGTTGATTCAAAAAACAGAGGCGGTTTATTTAGAGTTATCCCAAACGATAAGCAAATTAGAAAAGTTAATTGCATTGCAAAAAGATGCTGCTAACAGAAAAGAATTACTCCAATTTCAAATCCAGGAAATTCAGGCGATTGATCCACAAATTGACGAAGATATTGATCTTGGGAAAGAGTTTAAGCGATTAAACCATGTGGATGAATTGATTGCCACTATTCAAAATTTAAACCAATCCTTAACCGAAAATGATCATTCTATATATCGTCAATTGTCATCTTCTTTGAATGAGTTAGAACGCCTTGCAAAATATGACGACGCTATAAGTCCATTTATTGGTTCTATCGAAAGAGCTGCATTATCTATTCAGGATGCATCTGCGGGAATGGTTCAACATGTGGAATCTATTGATATTGATAAAGACCACCTTCAAGAAATTGAAGAACGTCTCCATGCGATTGAATCTTTAAAAAGAAAATATGGTGGATCTATTGAATCGGTGCAATCTTTTATTGAAGAGGCTGAAAATGATTTGGCGGAATTATCTGGTTTAGACCAAAAAATATCTGAACTAGAATTAGAAAAATCTCATTTAATTATACGATATCAAAAGTTTGCGGATCAATTAAATCAGAATCGAACAACATTTTCCCAAAAAATTTCTTCCGAAATTGAATTAGAAATGGCAGAACTCAATATGGGTGGTGCAAAATTTCAGGTTCAAATCATTCATACCGAAGACAACAGCAGCTTCATAAAATTTGAAGATAAACCGGTAAAATATGGCTCTAAAGGATATGATAAAGTAGAATTTTATCTTAGTGCAAACCCGGGAGAATTGCCGAAGCCATTAGCCAAAGTTGCTTCTGGTGGAGAGGTGTCGCGTATCATGCTGGCGATTAAATCTGTCTTGAAAAAAAGCGATCCTGTTGAAACATTAATCTTTGATGAAATTGATTCAGGTATCTCCGGACAAGCGGCAGAAAAGGTGGCGGAAGCATTGGAAAAGTTAAGCCAAGAAAAACAGGTAATATGTATTACCCATTTACCCCAGATAGCATCTCGGGCACAGCACCATATATATATTCATAAAAAATTAAAAAGTGAGCATACAGAAGTGATAGCAAGATATTTGGATAGTGGAGAAAAAGTTCAGGCCATTGCAAAATTATTTAGCGGTGAAAGTGTAACATCAGAGGGTATAA
>JABGTK010000134.1 GCA_018647265.1 Candidatus Neomarinimicrobiota bacterium
CCTTCGATCCCCGGGAAGTTGATTAGTTGATCCCCCACGTAATATTTAAAATAATAAGTAGAAATCACCATCCCCGTGGAAGTAACCAAATATAGAAACAATGTTGCCAGTAAAAGGACAAACCATTCTCGATTCGCTAATAAATCCTTCAAATCTCTTTTGATTGAGGTAGGTTCTCTTTGAATAGGCTGAACCCGTTCATTGGTAGAAGCAAAAGTGAGGAAAAATAATCCTATGGCCATTACCCCTATAATTATCATACTTGTTTGCCAACCCTGAGCTTCATCGCCTGAACCAAGATAGATGGTCATGGGAAGTAATGCAGCGGAAATAATCAGCCCACCAACATAGGCGCCAATGTACTTGAATTGGGATACACTGGTTCTTTCTGCCCGATCGGGTGAAATGACACCCAATAGAGATGAATATGGTATATTGATGGCGGTATATAAGGTCATGAGCAGGATGTAGGTAATGTAGGCGTAAATGAGTTTGCCCCCATAATCATAATCCGGAACGGAAAATGTAAACACACCTATGACTGCCAACGGAATGGACATCCATATCAAATAGGGACGAAATCGCCCCCATTTTGTTTTTGTTCGATCAGCCAACATTCCCATTAGTGGATCATTAATACCATCCCAAATTCGTGCCACAAGAATCATAGTTCCCGCAGCGGCGGCGGTAATGCCAAAAACATCCGTATAAAAATATAAGAGATACAATGAAATGGTTTGCCAGTAAAGAACTGACGCCACATCACCTAAACTATAACCAATTTTTTCTTTAACCGGAACATATTTTTTTGGTATGATTGTGCTCAAATTAGTTCCAGTGCTTTTTGAATATATCCTGCATTACAGGACTTTGTTCATCCATGTCACCCAGTTCTTTTCGCAGATTTATTAATTCATTTTTCATGGACTGTATGATATCTGCATATTGGGGATTATTATAAGCATTTCGGATTTCTTTCGGATCTGTTTTCAAATCAAAAAATTCCCATGTAGGAATAGTCGATTCCTTCATGGCACCCTTCATCCCCAATGGTTGTCCATAAAAGAATGCTAGTTTATAGCGTTCATCCCTAATCCCGAAATGGCCCGGTCGCTCTGTGCGATGAAGCCAATATCTGTAATACATATTATTTCGCCAATCTTTAGGAGTCTTTTCCATCAGATTATTTCGAAAACTATTCCCTTGCCAATTATCAGGAATTTCGACACCAGCATAGTCCGCCATGAGCGCTGGGAAGTCAATATTCAGAATGATATCATTGATGCGAGTACCGCCTTTTATCTCCTTCGGATAACGAATCACAAATGGCATTCGAAGTGATTCTTCATAAATAAGTCGCTTGTCAAAGAACCCATGTTCTCCGAGGAAATATCCTTGATCAGCAGTATAAATAACAACTGTATTTTCAGCCAATCCAGATTCTTCGAGATAATCCAATAGCCGCCCAATATTGTCATCAATGGCGGCGCCACAGCGCATAAAATCCTTCACATATTTTTGATATATCTTTTTTCGAGCGGCAATCGAGTCTAAACCATCTAAAGAAAAAGGAAGATCAGGATAAGATGTCCAAAAATTTTCTGGATCAATTGTCGCCTGCACCATTCGTCCGCCAAGGATTTCTAGCTTTTGCCCTTTAAATGTTCGGCCAGTAGTTTTTGGTGAAAAGTCATAGAGTGATTCCGGTTCAGGGATTTCCACATTTCGATATAAATCTTTATGTCGTTGTGGAAAATCAAATGGCTCATGAGTTGCCTTAAAATGAGTCATCATGAGGAATGGTTTTTCTTCCTTCCTTTTGGATAGCCAATCGATGGTCAAATTGGTAATTACATCAGCTGAAAATCCACTATATTTTTTTCCACCCTTATATCCATCCTGCCAGTTTTCTTTGGACTTTAAAACAGGATTATGATAAACACCCTGTCCCGGCAACACATTATAATGATCAAATCCTTCTGGTTCTTTTACGAGGTGCCATTTCCCGATTACGGCAGTCTCATATCCGTTTTCTCTGAGGATGCCCGCAATATTCTTGCTCCCATCCTGCAAAGGCTCCCTAAGTGTATACACCTTGTTTTTATGGCTATATTGGCTTGTAAGAATCGCTGCTCGGCTGGGCGAACAAATTGAATTGGTACAAAATACATTATCAAGAACGGCACCTTCCGAAGCAAGTCGCTTGATATTATCTACTTTTACATAATCCTTAAGAATACCGTCATAGATTCCCCACGCTTGAGAAGTGTGATCATCAGACATAATAAAAAGGATATTTGGCCGTGATTCAATTGTTGTCTTTCCATATAAATTTCCAGAAAACGAAAGACTAAAAAGAAGAATGGTTAACATTTTAATAGATATAATATTTTCTTTGAAGGAAATCATATAACCTAAAAAATAAAATATATTTATTTTAAGCCGAGTGACGTTCAATCAACAGCGTTGGAATCTTGACGCACTCAATGGATGCATCCTTATCTTCAAGATGATCTAACAAAATTCGAGCAGTCTCATATCCGAGTTGTTCTTCATTTTGAGCCATTGCAGTAATTGGTGGATTTAATAATTCAAACACATGAATATTATCAAAGCTTACAAGAGCAATTTCATCTGGTATCTTTACTTTCATTTCTTCAAGATATTTATAAATGCGCATGGTTATTCCACTATCGCCGGAGTAGATGGCTGTAGCTAATTTATTGGTTATAATATCTTCTAAATTTTCTCTTATTGTTTCTTCTAAATTATTCAGATCAATTGTGCGAATAAGGTTTCTATCTTTTGGTATACCATGTTTATTCAGTGCTTTTTCATAGCCTAATTCCCGTTCTTTAATGGAAGTAATTTCTTCTCCAAGCCGCGAAAAATATGCTATTTTTTCATGTCCCTTTCCAATGAGGTATTCTGTCAATTCCTGGCTACCTTTTTCATTATCTGATACCACATAGCTACTTTTGATATGTTTCATATATCTATCTAATAAAACAAACGGTACTCCTTTGTTTTTTAAGCTGGAAATTTTGTTACTGTGTGGGGAGCGAGATGCAATAATTAGACCAGAAATCTGACGATTCAACAGAGTTTGAATTAATTTATCCTCTAAAAGAGGATCGCGGATAGAACTACACATAATTAAATAATAATTTTTTTCCAATGCCTTTCTTTCGACATAACTACAAATTGAAGCATAGTAAGGAATCGAAATATCTGGAACTATTATACCAATAGTATGGGATGATCCTGTCTTCAGACTTTGGGCAGCAACATTGGGCTCATAACCCAATTCGTCTGCAATTTTCTTGATTCGCTCAACTGTTTTTTTCGCAACCCCAGGTTGCCCTCGTAATGCACGAGAAACAACCGGATGGGAAACACCGGCGAGCTTTGCAATATCTTTAATTGTGAATGCCATTATTAATACTACTGCGTAATCATTAATTCAAATTCATTTGACAGCTATACTCTCAAGTTAACACACACGTGTTTTATTTCCCAAATAATATGAGAATTATTTTAATGCTTAGCAACCTTGAGATTTTGGGCCATCAGAGTTTATAGAGGATTTATTGTCAACCTATAGCAGTTTAATTATTATCGAGGGAAGTGCTACACTATCATCATAAATACACGTGTATTTATGATGTTCTATTGATTAATTATACGTGCTTGCTGGGGAATCTATTACTGAAATGTATAAAGAATTAAATATTTGTTCATTTATGAGAATAAACAGAATTACGTAAATTAATGACCGTTCTTAAATATCTTTGAAAAACATTTTTTGGGTTATAGAATGGGGGTGCGATGGGTGGAGGAGTAGCAAGCGGTCTATTACTTGGTCTAATTGGTTGGGGACTTGGCTACCTTATAGTTTCAAGTCTAGATGCTGAAGTCCCTCACCGCCATACAGCCAATTTAGACATAGCTCAAAGAAGAAATTTTGAAGATGGATACAAGTCCTATGTGAAAAAAACTAGAAAAGGCAAATTTAGTATGGGCGCCGGAATCGGGACGCTTACTGTACTTGTATTAGTTCTTAGTGCTAGTGAATAAAAGAGATTAATACATTATCAATTCCCCAGCTTTAGTTTAGGAATTAAAATTGTGGTTTTGACGACTTGCCGGTGTATTATTATTCTAACTTTGCGGAAGTCTAAAAACTTCCGCAAAGTTTCTTCATTTTAAATGTTCCCATTCGATTGACTTTCCCCGATTCCGTTTCCACAAATTCAGGAATAAAATAAATTTCTTTCGGTCGCTCATATTTTTCTAAATGC
>JABGTK010000135.1 GCA_018647265.1 Candidatus Neomarinimicrobiota bacterium
AAACGCCGTTTCATTCCACCTGAAAGTTGTCTTAAGCGGGCTTCCCGTTTTTCTTCTAAGCCGAGGCGAGAGATGAGTTCATTCACTCGCTTTTTCGCCTTTTCTTTGGGAATACCATAATATCCTGCTTGAAAATATAGCAGTTTATCTAAGGGAAAAAACCAATCTTGGGTGAACTCTTGGGCAGAGATGCCCACTTGTGAGCGGGTAAACCGATAATCTTTAACCGTGTCTTTTCCAAAGATTTCAGAGTTACCTTCATTTTTTCTTACGAGACCTGTGAGAATATTTATTGTGGTCGTTTTTCCGGCGCCATTGGGTCCTAATAGTCCAAAAAATTCTCCATCACCAATGGTTAAGTCAATTCCTTTAAGGGCGACTGTATCTTCGTAGCTTTTTTTAAGATTCCGAATTGATATGGCAGGCGTCATTTATCCTCAACATCAAACCCGATTGGGGTATCAAATGGAAATGGGAAATCAAATCCTTCGACACCTGGGAAGTGAACCACAGAAGCTATAAATCCCCAGGGAATTAACATAGAAGCGGTCACTTTTTTTTCTCTCGTTGATTTCCCCTTTTTAATTATCGGTACCTTAAAAGAGGGATGCTCTACCCATAAGCCATACTCATCATAACCCACTACTTTCACATAAATTTTATTTTTTTCGATGCCCAATTCTTTTAATGGATCGTGTCCATCTAATACGAGCAATACCACATCATCAAGAATTTCGTCAATTTTCATGGGAGGTTTATCCATAGCAGATTCCTTTAGTTTTGGATTATGATTTTATACACGCCGCCATTATAATCTATAATATATAATTCACCATCTGCATCTTCTCCAAAGGATGAAATATAATTAGTGAATTCACCTTCAGCGAGATTGATTTCTTCCGTTCTATTTTGGAACTCAACTGCTTTCCCATTCTCCACTTTAAATGACCAAACATTCCCGGAACAGTAGTCACCAAATAGATAAGTGCCTTGCAGCCCTTTAATTTTTTTACCGCGGTAAACATAGCCGCCAGTGACAGAACATCCATCCACATCAGGTTGATCCATTCCTGTTAAAGTACGCATATAATTGGCATCGTTAGGGTATTCCAAGATTGGCTGTGTTAGGCCAGATTCGTTGCAATTATCTTCAGGATTGTAACAGTGTCGCGCCTCCATAATCCGCCAACCATAATTCACACCGCCTTTACTTTTTGCCGGCTCATAGTTGATTTCTTCCCATTTGTTTTGTCCCACATCACCGTAGAAAATATCTCCATTCTTCCGGTCGAATGAAAATCGCCATACATTGCGCAATCCCCATGCCCAGATTTCACCACGTTTATTTTCCTGTCCATAATATGGATTGGATTTTGGGATACCATAAGGTGTTTGATTTACATCAATACGAATCACCTTCCCGAAAATAGTATTTAGATCCTGCCCTGCATTATTTGGATCACCAGCTTTACCGCCATCGCCGATTGAAATATAAAGGTATCCATCTGGACCAAAAGCCATGTGGCCACCATTATGGTTGGAAAAGGGCTGTTTTAAATCAAATAGAATTCTTTCGGATGAATGGTTAGCCCTTTGCTTATTTTTTACTGTGAATTCTGAAACCACCGTATAGCCATCATTATTCATATAATTGATATAAAATTTTCCATTTTTAGTATGATTGGGATGAAAAGCAAAGCCAAGGAGACCTCGCTCATCTCCAGGGCGGCTTGGGTTCACGACCTGTTTTTTAATATCTAAAAATGGCCGTTTAAGTTTTTCCCCATTTTCGATAACAATGATTCGTCCCGCTTGTTCTACCACATATAGTAAGTTGGAATCCGTTGGATATGAGGTAATAAAAAGTGGTTTTTTAAATCCATCGGCAATTTCGATGGATGAAAGGGATGGCGATTGACCAAATAGTAGAATAGGAAAAATGAATAGAATTTGTTTTAACATAGGGGAAATTAATAAAAAATTATCAAAATCTCCTGACATTGATTTGAGGTCAGGAGGCCTCAAAAGGTCTTTGTTTATTCATTAATTATTTCTTTCATGATATTATTTTTAAAAATTCTTCTTCGGTCAAAACCGGAATTCCCAAATCTTTCGCTTTTTTTAGTTTGGATCCAGCCCCGAGCCCTGCCACCACATAATCAGTTTTTTTACTCACAGAACCGCTGGCACGGCCACCATGAGATTCGGTCATTTCTTTTGCATTATTGCGACTGAATTGAGTAAGCGCCCCTGTAAAAACAATCGTTTTTCCGTCTAAAATATTACTTTTGGGGCCTGCAACCTTTTCTAACTGAATCCCGAGGCTAAGGCACGATTCAACCACATCAACATTAGTGCAGTCAGACCAGAATTTGGTAATTGTTTCAGCAACGATTGGGCCTACTTCATCAATAGCTTCTAAATTTTCAACAGAAGCAGAAATGAATTTTTCAATATCCCCGGTAAAAGCTTGTTCCAGTATTTTAGAAATATGTACACCTACATTTCGAATCCCAAGGGCATAAATAAAACGGGCAAAAGTTGTTTGCTTTCCAGTCTGGATGGCAGCGAGAATATTTTGTGCAGATTTGTCGGCCATTCGTTCCAGGTTTAACAGATCATCATAACTGAGTTTAAAAATATCATCCACGGTAAGAATCAGTTTTTTGTTCACTAATTGATCCACCAATTTTTCACCGAAACCATCTATATCTAAGGCAGTTTTGGAAACAAAATGTTCAATTCTCCCTTTAACCTGTGCGGGGCAGGAGAGGTTCTGGCAGCGGGCCACCGCTTCATCTTCGGGCCTAAATACTTCGTGGCCACAGGCGGGACATTCTTTTGGTAATTGGTAAGCTTCAGTATTTTTTGGTCGTTTATCCATGATCACTTTGACTACTTCCGGAATCACATCGCCGGCTCGCTGGATTAAAACTGTATCGCCAATGCGAACATCTTTACGATCAATTTCATCCTGGTTATGGAGGGTTGCATTAGTCACAACGACACCGCCCACATTCACAGGTTCAAGTTTTGCTACCGGTGTCACGGCTCCGGTTCGGCCGATGGAGGGCAAAATGTCATTCACCACAGTGGTCACTTGCTGCGCCTTAAATTTCCCTGCTATAGCCCACCGCGGTGATCGGCTGCGGATACCGAGGGCATTTCTTTCAGAAGAAGAATTTACCTTAAAAACAGTGCCATCAATTTCATAAGGGAGTGTATTCCGGCGTTTCTCCAGCGTTTGATGAAATGAAATCATCTCCGCGCTATTCTTTATCTTTTTGATCTCCGGATTTACAGGAAACCCCCATGCTTTTAAAGCAGTGAGAAATGAATCGTGGGTAGAAAAAGAGATGCCATCAAGGGTTCCTGCTTCATAGCAAAAAATAGATAGAGGGCGCGTGGCAGTGATTTTTGAATCTAATTGGCGCAGGCTTCCTGCTGCCGCATTCCGCGGATTTGCGAAGGATGCAAGGCCTTCTTTTTCTTGATTTTGATTCAGTTTCTTAAAACCATCCTTGGGGATAAATACTTCGCCCCTCACTTCCAGTAAAGTTGGCGCATCCAATTTATTGGTCCGTAAGGAAAGGGGAATTGCTAATATGGTTTTTAAATTTTGTGTAATATTTTCCCCTATGATGCCATCGCCCCGAGTTGAACCATTGGTGAATAATCCATTTTCATATACCAGTTCAACCGCCAGTCCATCCAGTTTTGGTTCTGCCATATATTCAATATTATTCTCAGTGTCGAGCCCCTTTTTGGTGCGTTCATCAAATGCGTGAAGTTCCGCCTCCTCCATGGCATTGGCCAGTGAAAGCATTGGCATGCGATGAGTAGTTGAACCAAATGCAGAAAGTGGTTCAGCGCCGACACGGCGGGTGGGAGAATCTTCGGTGGCTAAATCCGGATAATCTGTTTCAAGCGTTTGCAAATCTCGAAATAATTGATCATACTCACTATCAGAAACATGGGGGTCATCTAACACATAATACTGATAATTATGATCATTGAGTTGCTTCCGCAAATTATCAATTTGTTTTTGAATCGCAGTCAAATTTAGTTTCTCAAAGATGCCCGCTTTTTAAAATATTCGGCTGGATTTAAAAGGTGTTTTGTAACAGGCATAATTTGACCGGAACTATCCACAGGTGTTGCAAACATACCGCCATCTTTTAAATAGACGGTGAAAAAATAAACTATTCTTCCTGCGGGGTTTTCCTTTGGATCATAACGAAAAACATAGCGTTTATCTTGAGGATTAAATGGAACTTCCCGTAGCCGGGATATTGTATCGGTCTTATAGAAAAGGCTTACTGATTTAATTTTATCACGAGGATATTTTGTAAATACCTCTAGTTCGAATGCTCTTGAATTAAACAATACCCTGGCAGGGTGATGGAACACCTTGGGCGTAAAAGAAAATTTGGGCATTTTGAAATCGAGTGTATCAATTTCTTGTGCGGAAACGAACCAAACCAGCAAAAATATTAAAATTCGTTTTAGGATTGGTTGCTCATGTTGAGGTAAAGGTGATGCACTTTTTATACCAATGGTCATATGTTACCTGTTTGCGAATCATATAATCAGCTGTGCAGCGGGCGTTGGCTTCACAGATATCTGTCCCTTTACCACGCACGTCATAATGCATAACGACTACATATTTTTTAAAAGGCTTCTTGGCATACTGCCCCATATTGGCTAGCGCAGAAACAGCAAAACTTAGATCTTCGCTAGAGCGGTTCCTGTCCGCTTTTATTTCTACATGGTAAACCCGCTGTCCTTGATCCATATAAATTTTAAGGCCCATGAGTTTGGGCGCCGTATGATTCCGCGCGAAATATTGGGGCGTCATAGCGGCAATTTGTTTATCCGTAAATTTTGGTTTTGCAACTGCGATTGACGTAATGGCTAAAAGTAATGTTAAATATTGTTTCACGATTTATTCCTTTTTCTTGATATTAAAATTAAACCCATCAGGATGACCAATGCACCGATGACAATAGCCATCTGAACTCTTTTTGGATGATAGACAATGGATGCAGCTTCTATGACATAATCATCATTGAAAAAATCCTCATAATTAAAAGACCACCATAATGTATCATTAGAAATTGAATCTGCATTGGAGAGGGTAATAACTCCGGGGAGAATTCCGGCAAATTTAAATGTATCATCATTAAGGCCCACCGTTACATTGGCTTCATCGATGAAAGGGAGCATAGCATTCATACAAGCCACTGAGAAATTTTTAGGAAGGTCATCTGAAAAAGGCCTGAAGTTGGTTTCAATCAAATCCCGGGGGAGGAAAAATATATTTTCCCTGTCATCGTCTTCATTGTCCATTACGCCGAACAAATTGCCTTCTTCTTCCGCTTTATGAAATACACCACGGAAATGATTTAGAATACGCTCTTTTAATAAATTATCAATGGACATTTCTTCCTTTAGGTCATCCATCCCCATGCGCAAACAGTACATAATAATTTCTGTTTCAACAATCTTATCGGTGGAGTCATTGCCAGCATCCTGCATGGATTTAGCCAATAATGGGTATTTCTGGCTTACGCGCCTTCCTTCAAATAATTGGTTGAGGGTAAAGGTCGTAGAAAACAGCCCATCGTTTTTTATAATAGTAATCGGATGCCGTTGGGGTGCAGGACCATCTTTTTCAGTATAAAATGAAGTGGTACCCATTAAAATAGCTTCGGAATTGATTATGTGAACGGTCTCTTTACTATCTTCTTTTCCCTTTTCAATAATTTCTGAAGCCCATGGGTTTTTCATGGGAACCCTGAAGTCTTTGTTATAAACATCTTTTTTATCCCCTTCCGTATGGAATTTCATATGGTATTTTCCATCAGGGAATACGCGGACGGTAATTAATGTTTCAACACACTGCATTGAAAAGAAAGCAGTGAAAAATAAAAGGAGAATTTTGGGCTTCCGCATGGCTTTAATTTACATGAATCAGCAGGGGTTAAAAACAAAAAGGGCCACCCGAGTGACCCTTTTTTTCATCAATGAAAATTAGACTTAAAATGTCATCCGTAAGGATGTCTGCAATGCCCGAATGATTAGAAGAGCATCAGCGCCGGTAACATCACCTGCTGGCTCAAATCGGCCTGTTATCATATCCGCCTGCATAATGCCTCGCTCAGCACAAAGAGCCATGGCGTTGTAAGCAAAATGACTACTGGGTACATCGCTGAAACGACTTTGAGCTTCGCCGAAATAGCGTGTTTCCAGGCTTTCATCCCGAGTGGCAACAACTAAGAGTCTCTGAACCGCCATAGCGTAGATAGCTCGAGTTATCCTATCATCGGGATAAAAATTGCCATCTGGTTCAACATCCATAATACCGTAGCGAATCATATCTTTGATCCATGCTTCTGCCCAGTGGCCATTGGCATCATTCGGGGTTGTGATTACAGCAGTTTGAGTTGCTTGTCCAGGCGTTTGAAATCCGCCTGCATTTTGTGCGGGCATACGGTCAAACAAAACGCCGATCTTTAATTCTTCCGCAAACAATACAGCCAAATCAGCTTTATTAATTCTTTCTTTTAGGGCTACTTTTTTCCCCACGGATGTTCCAGGCATTGCGCGAACAATTTTTTGGGACAGTTTCCATTTGGCATCTGCTTTGCCCGCATAGTCACCCCGTTTATTAACTACCTTCCGAAAATAGCTTTCAGCTTCATCGAATTGGTAATTATAAAGATGGGCCACACCATACCAATACATGGCACCTTCGTGCTCCTTGTCTCTTTTGAGCGCTTTTCTTAAGTAATCTTCGGCCCGTTTAAACCACTTTTTCTCTGAATCGCGCATAGTAATCCAGACTTGGCCGCTTAAGGAAAGAGCTGCAGGATCTTTGGATCCGCGACTGGCGCATTTGGAGGCATGATCCTTGGCCAGTTTGTTATTACCCAGATTGGCGTGGGCCAATCCGAGACCGCCATACCCCATGGCAAATTTCTTGTCCAGGTCAACCGACCGTTGAAATGACTTGATTGCCTGCTGATAATCGCCATTATCGATGGCGCGCATTCCGGCTTTAAAATGATATTCAGGTGTATCTACATCACTTTCCGGTTTTGTGGCGCAGGCTACCAACAGCATTAGAGCAAAAATTGAGATTAATGATAGTTGTTTTTTAAGCATAATGTATTCCTCGAAAAGATTATTCACTGCGAATATACTCTGTTTCAAACATAAATTGAAATAACATGAATTGGTACATTTGATCTATATCACATT
>JABGTK010000136.1 GCA_018647265.1 Candidatus Neomarinimicrobiota bacterium
ATTGGCGAAATTAAAAAACTAGTCACCGATTACAGAAAAGCATCTGTCGCTGGCGAATAATTCCGTTCAATTAATATTGAAACAAAAAAAGCCCCACATTATTGCGGGGCTTTTTTATTATATAAATTTAAAAGGAACTAGTTCAATCCTCAGAACTATCGTTTTTCTTTTTTTGTGCTTCTTCTGCTTTTTTAGCACGCTGCATTTTATTCCCACCTGAACCTTGTCCGCGAGACTTTTGCTTTCTTTTAAATAATTCAAACTTTGACGGAATCATTTTTCTAGGCCAATGGTTATTCACCATATCAATATCCGCTGTCTCTAAATGGGGATCTAATTGAAAGGTGGCTACATTTTTCTTGGTAGCAAAAACTTTGGTTACTTTGTCACGGTTCATACGCCAAATTTCAGCGGGGATTCTGAACTCAGATGTTGTTCCATCCTCATAATTGAATTGAAGCAGGATTGGCATTACCAATCCACCAACATTAGAAAAGTCAATTTCGTAATAATTTAAATTGGACTCATATATGGATATTTCTTTTTCTGTCATGTCAAGATTTTCCATATATTTTTCATAATCCTGTTTATCAAGAATTGTCACTTCAAATGGATCATGTTTATTGTAAAAATCATTGGCGGATTTATCTTTTTCCACCAGAGTTCTTCTAATGTCACGTTCATTATTAATTTGCCAGGCTTGTCGTGGTTGAGCTTCTTTCCTTTCTTTCTTTAAAGGAAACTCAACTTCTGGGTCTTTGGAATTCAATGTGTACCATGACACTTTATCAATAGAGATGTCTACAGGGTCGGTGCCATAGAACCAGCCACGCCAATACCAATCTAAATCGACGGCTGAAGCATTTTCTAAAATGCGGAAAAAGTCTGATGGTGTTGGATGTTTAAACATCCATGATTGGGCATATTCTTTAAAAGCGAAATCAAACAAATCTCGACCAACAACCGTTTCCCTTAATATGTTCAATGCAGTGGCGGGTTTGCCATAAGCATTATTACCAAACTGGTAAATGGATTCGGAATTGGTCATAATGGGACTAATGCTATTTTTATTACCCTTCATATAATAAACAATATTTTTTGGCGGCCCACGTCGCGAGGGATAGTCCCTATCCCATTCCTGCTCTGTGAGGTATTGAAGATAAGTGTTTAATCCTTCATCCATCCATGTCCACTGCCGTTCGTCAGAATTGACTATCATGGGGAAGTAGTTATGTCCCACTTCATGAATTATTACACTTATCATACCATACTTGGTGCGATCGGAATAAGTACCATCTTTTTCTGGGCGCCCATAATTGAAGCAAATCATCGGATATTCCATTCCATTGGCGGCTTCAACAGAAATGGCCACTGGATAGGGGTAGTCAAATGTGTATTTGGAATAGGTTATTAAGGTTTGGGCAACTGCTTTCGTGGAAAATCTTTCATAAAGAGGATTGGCCTCTTTGGGGTAGTAGGACATAGCCATGACAGTCCTTTTGCCCATTTTAACACCCATAGCATCCCAGATGAATTTTCGTGAACTGGTGAATGCAAAATCGCGAACATTTTCAGCTTTAAAGCGCCATGTTTTAGTACGTTTCAAGCGTGATTTTTCATTTTCAGTTGCTTCATCTTGAGTTATGATTAAGACAGGTTTCTTGGATGTCTTAGCCTGTTTAAATCTTTTTTGCTGTTCTTTGGTTAAAACAGATTTTGCATTTTGTAATTCACCCGTAGCCGCCACAACATGATCTGCAGGTACGGTAATATTGACTTCATAATTGCCAAAATTAAGTGTGAATTCGCCACGGCCTAAAAATTGTTTATTCTGCCAGCCGTATACATCATTATACATTGCCAATCGAGGAAACCACTGGCAAATAGTATAAAGGTAATTATCATCGTCTTTAAAGTATTCATATCCTGGACGGCCTCCTAAAAAGATTCTATCTTGAACATTATACCACCATTTAATTGAAAAATCTGTTTGATCGCCGGATTTTAACGTATTGGGAAGGTCAATCCGCATCATGGTTTTGTTGATGGTGTATTTTAGTTTTCTTCCTCCTTTAGCAATTACTTTATCAATTTTAAATCCTCCGTCAAACTCATTCAGAATTGGGCTCGCATCTGCATCGCCGACGATCAATCCCGGTTTCATGGACGAAAAGCTCATTTTGTCCCGCATGCTTCCAGTCGTAATCTTATATGTATCAGAATCTTTGGCACGAACATTTTGGTCGAGTTGAATCCAAATATAGTTTAGGTCATCGGGAGAATTATTGGTATAAGTAATTGTCTCAAATCCCTCGATCCGCTGTTTTTCGTCATCGAGGGTAACATCAATCACGTAATCTGCACGGTTTTGCCAATACCCGTGACCAGGATAACCTGCTGCAGATCTATACATATTAGGTGTAGCGATTTGTTGATCAAGCTGTTTAAACTTATCTTCAACTTGTCCGAAAATAGTACTTATGACAAAGCTGAGTATGATGGAAAACTTAAATTGTTTCAATGAATCCCCCTTTAATATTTCTTTTGGATTGAAATTATTATGTTTAAAAAAGTTAACGAAATTACATAACATCAGCTTCAATTATGTTGAAAAATATTCATATTAAAGGAATTTTGATATGGTTGGTGATTATTCCATTTGTGTGGAGCCATCCATTTCATGTGAGCATTACCACCTTCCAATTGAATCGAAAATCACATACTATTGAAATTACCATGAAACTATTTACAGAAGATCTTGAGAATGTTATAGAATCGAAAAGATTGCCTCCCATAAAACTGGGGTCGAAAAGAGAGTATATAAAAACTGATTCATTGATTTTTGATTATTTGAGTGAACATTTAATTGTATCATTGGATAATAAGCAGGTTACATTTCAATGGGTTGGTAAAGAAATAGAGAATGATATAACATGGTGTTACCTCGAAATTAAAAATATGGATGATTTTTGGACAGCAAATATTCTGAATACAATATTTATTCCAAATTTTACCGATCAGCTGAACATTTCACATTTTCAAAAGGATGGTCAAATACAGACTGTCATGAACCATAAAACTGAAGTTTTTAAAAAAATTCAATTTCAAAAGAAAGATAAATAAATGAGAAATATAATTATATCAATTTTGTCTATTGCATTAGTTGCTTGTAATCCTCCACAAATAAAATCTGATAAAATAACGGATGGGTTGGGGCCCATTGCTTCAAAATATGAGATTGATAGTAAAAGATTGATTGATGCAGCCCTTGTGGATTCAGAAGGATTTAATAGACTTGCGGAATTATGTGATACCTTTGGGCCACGCTTTAGTGGAACGGATAATCTTGAAAAAGCTATTGACTGGATTTTAGCAGAAATGAAGTCCGATGGATTGCACGACGTCCATGGTGAAAAAGTAATGATTCCGAAATGGGTCCGCGGAAAGGAATCGGCGTATATGATATCTCCATGGAAAAAAGAACTTCATATGCTTGGCCTAGGTGGAAGTATCTCAACGCCAGAAGAGGGTATTACAGGAGAAGTTGTTGTTATGAATAGTTTTGATGATTTAGTAAATAGATCATCTGAAGCAAAAGGGAAAATAGTTTTATTCAATGTTCCTTTTACCAATTACGGTAAAACTGTACAGTATCGTTCCGGTGGCGCAATCGCTGCATCAAAGGCAGGTGCTGTTGCAAGTATAATACGTTCAGTTGGGCCATATTCAATGAATACGCCCCATACTGGCGGCATGCGTTATGAAGATGGCGTAAAGAAAATTCCTCACGCAGCAATCACTGTTGAAGATGCAGCTATGATTGCAAGAATGATTGAACGGGGACAAAGCGTCAAAATAAATCTAAAAATGGAAGCACATTTTGAAGATGATACGCCATCTCGGAATGTGGTAGCAGAGATTAAAGGCACTGAGTTCCCTGACGAGGTAATAGTCATGGGCGGCCATATTGACTCTTGGGATGTGGGGCAAGGCGCTATGGATGACGGTGGTGGCTGTGTTGCCGCATGGCAAGCAGTAAAATTAATGAAAGAGTTGGGGTTGCGACCCAAGAGAACAGTAAGAGTAGTTATGTGGACAAATGAAGAAAATGGTCTGCGGGGCGGTAATGCATACCGTGATGCTCACATGGACAATCTGAATAATCATATCTTAGCAATTGAATCAGATGGTGGTGTCTTTAAACCGAAAGGATTTGGCTTTACCGGTTCCGATGATGCTTTTAAAATTCTTACTGATATTGGAAAATTATTATATCCTATTGAATCGGGAATTATGATTAAAGGTGGCGGCGGCGCCGATATTGGACCAATCATGCGGGAAGGTGTCCCTGGTATGGGATTGAAAGTTGAAGGATCAAAATACTTTTGGTACCACCATACTAATGCCGATACATGGGATAAGTTGGATAAAGATGAATTTAACCGTTGTGTAGCTACCATGGCGGTGATGGCCTATGTTGTGGCGGATATGCCTGAGCGTCTACCTCGGTAGTTAATCATTATTTACTTTGGTTCCTTAAACACGAAAGCCCTAATTTAAAATTCTATAAGACACTCATTGTGAAACATAATACACTTAAATTTACATTATTACTTTTAATGTCCATTTCATGGGCTCAGCAATCACGTGCGACTATTCAATCGGGACCTATTGACTATATAGATACATTGCCCGAACGACCGCTTTGCGCATTACCAACATTGACGAATGAATTCACAAAAGCGCATTTAGAAAAAATGAAACGGTATTATCCTGATGTTTACAACCGAATGCTTGCACCACCAACTCTAAATAAAACTACAAGCGTGGGCACAATTCAAAAGTTTTGGGTGATTGTCGATGACGATCAGGGTGGGACCAAATCTGAAGAGGTTTCTGCTGAATTATTAGCCAAAGGTGACCACACGGCCATTTGGGCCGACACAAGTAAGATCAGTTCTTCAAACAATATTTCGTCCTCTTTGGCTTCTCAGTACATTACACTTTTAGAAAGCAACACTCCTTTAGGATCTCGGGATACTACAAAAGGTATTTACGATCTTGAATTAGAATATTTTGGCTCACCACCTAATTATGATGGCGATGGTATTGTTGATTTCCTTTTTACCGATATTTTTTCAGGAGCCGGTGGTTATTTTTACGGATTGGATCAAACAACAGGTACCGGTAGCAATCAAAGGGATATTGTCTACATCGATTCCTACGCTAGTGTTTCATATACAGAAGGTACCCTCTCTCACGAATTACAACATTTAATCCATTATAATTATGATACTTATGAAACGGTTCAATTCAATGAAGGTCTCAGTGAAATGGCCACAATTATTTCAGGTGGTGATTATATTTCTCATGCCCATTATTTGAATCAAGCAGATCAAATGGGCTGGACATGGGATGGGAGTGCGGCCAATTATTCAATGGCTTCTTTATTTGTCCTCTATTTTGTGGAGCAACTTGGTGATGCATCCATCAAAGCTTTTGTTCAAATGAATGCTGGAGGTAATCCAAAACAAAGTTGGCAAGCATTCGATCAGTTGATGACAAATTATGGCACCGGTCTTACTCATAAGGAGTGGCTTGTTAATTGGTTCACAGCCAATTATCTTCATAACAAATTGATCGACCCAAAGTTTGGATATGACCAATGGATGCCCATGCGCGCACGATTAACCGCCAAACATTTATCCGGGAAAGTGGATGCTGCTGGGAATACTGTTAAGGATTATGGCGCCAATTATATCGCATATGAATCTTCAGCAGATTCGATGGAAATAACTTTCAATACGACCAGTAGCGGTTCGCCCAATTTTCGCTCTTTAGAATTCAATGATTCAACCGTTGTAGTCAACACTCTATCAAATGGGACAAAACATTTACTTTATCATGACAGTTTAAAAGTAAACAGCGCATTATTTATTATTGCTAGTACAGAAAATCGATCCATCAATTATGATTATGCATCTGAAGGTACGGATGCATCTGGATGGACAGGATTTGAAGAAATTGCCCATGATGATGGTACGGCTGATTCATTCACCACATCCGATGGAAGTTCATTCGGATTTTTGGGATGGGGCAATAATTTCGAAGGATCGGGCTGGGGTGTAGCCTTTGACCCAAAAATGGCCACCAATCAATTGGTGGAGTTGAAAGTTATTATGGCATTTGATCAAGAATTTTCTGGATCAGGAACGCCTGCATCGGCGGATAAAGATTTTTATATTCACGTCTGGGAAATGAGTGATGCGAATGGAACTGTAACAGATGTCGTGTCACCCATTCTTTGGTCAACCTCAAGGGCCTCATTAACGGGTGATTGGACAAGAATTGACTTAACTCCTTATAAGGAGCAATTATCCAATTTAGGCCCAATTGTAATTGGTATTGTTGAAGATGATTCTGTGGGTACTTATTTTGCCATGGATAAGAATCTTAATGGTGAAAATTATACTTATGCCTTTAACTATAATAGTAGCGGTGGTCTTGATCCTATGAATAATTTTTCAATCGGAGGTGAATCGCTCGACGGATGGAATTATATGTTTCGGGCATCTTTTTATATAGCCGATTCAACGGTTCCTGAAATAAAAGCTGGTTATATGCAGCATTCAATATTTTCGGATGTGATGAAAATTTATGTTGTAGGAAATTCTGTTATGAGTTCAGATCACATGACCGTAACGGCCAACAATGCAGGCTTCGAATCGGTATTAGAAGTAAATCCGGTTGCATCGAATGACTCATTGTTAATGATAGAACAGTTCAAATTAAATACCTCGGGAACCCTGGATATAAATGTAAAAGGAACCATGCGGTATGGTAGGGCAACCATTGATACAACATTCAAATATAATGTGAATTTCACATCATCCCAAGTGGGTGGTGATATTTCTTCCCGGGATGGAAACTATATTATGTCAATTCCTGAGAATAGTTTGGACGAAGATATTTATGTGATTGCTGGAAAAGATGCCATTGGTCCGGGGACTGAAAAAATGCGAATGGCCAATAAGTTTAATCTAGGATCAATTTATACAGTGGGTCCTGCGGGTAAAAAACTGAATGCAGGCGCCACTATTTCGCTCTTATTAAACGGTTTAGACCCTGAGTTTGTATCTATTGGTTATTGGGATGGTGAAGTTTGGCGGGAGATTCGCTCTTTTGTTTCAAATGATGGTACATCAATTATTGGTGTTGGTACCCATCTAGGTCATTACACATTGATTCCCCGTGGGAGTGGGATGCCATTAGCCGTCGAATTAGGAAGCCTAATTCCAACAGAATATGCACTGAAACAAAATTACCCAAACCCTTTTAATCCGGAAACTCGTATCCATTATGATCTTCCTGAGAGTGGGCATGTATCTCTAGTGATTTATGATATACTTGGGAGGAAATTAATCCAACTTGTGAACAGTGAACAGTCGCCCGGACGGTACAATATTTTTTGGAAGGGTGTAGATGGATTAGGAAATCCAGTAAGTAGCGGTCTTTATTTTTATCAGCTGAATGCAGGTAACTTTTCTGAAACAAAGAAAATGATTATCTCAAGATGATTTTTCGTAGAACAATTCATCTCATTGTTGGGTCCTTGTTAATTTTTGTAGCATGTGAAGATAAGAAGGATCCACGTTTTGAAATTCTTTTTGAACCTTTGGAGTTTCAATATGGAAAAGTTGAGGTAAGCCAAACAGTCTCACAAAAGATCCGAGTTAAAAACACAGACAAATCATCTGAAGCTTTTATAGGAGAAATTATAATATTGGATTCACCTGCATTTATCATGGACTTTAGCGGTGTGTTAACGCTTCAAAAAAATGAATCAAAAGAAATCTACATTACGTTTAGACCTACTTCTGCCCAAAAATATAATGCAAAAATATCTGTGAGTAATGATTATGCATTTAGTGAAATGTATCTCTACGGAGAAGGTGTTGCTCCAGTATCATTCTCACTTGATCAAACTAAGCTGGAATTCGGCATGGTTAAGTCCGGTGAAACAAAAGATTTAGATTTAATTTTTACAAACAATGCTTCTTCAGGATTTGACCTAGAATTGGCATTATCAATTCCATCCAGTGATTTTTCTGTTATAGGTGGTAATAATTCATTGACTATTGCACCAGGCCTATCCCAGACTGTTTCCATTAGTTTTACACCTACACTGGCAAGTTCAACCAAATCGTTAAAGGTTACCCATAATAGTTCTGTTCAATCCAATCCACTAAATATACAATTGACTGGAATTATGGATGAATCAAGTATAATTATGTCTAAGATATCTGAAGGGTGGACTCAATTTGAGAACAAAAATTATAATGACAGTCGGAAAAAATTTCAGGATGCAATGAATAAAGCAAGAATTCACGCAACCTATGATAGCGTATATGGTGAAGCCATGTATGGTCGAGGTTGGGGAACATTGTTTGATCAAAGCATGAATGACCATGGAAAAGGCGCCTTTATAGATTTTGTAAATGTAATAAATGATTATGGATCTAAAATTTCTGGAAGGAGCAAACTTGATTGCCTTGCAGGGAAAGCCATAAGCGGTGCATTGATTGGTGGATCTGTTGAAGTTTATGACACTGTTGTATCCGCTGCATTAGATTTACTAAATCAAGATCAAAATTACCAATTTATCCATAAAACTTCTGTGGATCATAAAGACGTGCGTATGGCTCTTATTCAGTCTTATTACTATTTAGGCAAATATACAGAAGCTGCTGCACAAATGAATATTTTAGATCCATCAAACTCTCCCCATTCTACCAATCCAGCCACACTTCTGGCAGCTATCCAAGCACTCTCAGGCTCTCTTTAATTGGATCTAAATGGCAAAACTGCCATAGTTACGGGTGCTTCCCGTGGCATTGGAACCTATATCGCAAAAACGCTGGCTAGGCATGGAGCAAATATAATTGCCGTTGCCAGGTCCGAAGCGGGTCTTCAGGAAACAAAAGTAGACATTGAGAATTCAGGGGGCTCATGCCAAATTATTCCATTTGATCTTTCAAACATTGATGGATTAGAGGGATTGGTGGCGGACATCTGGTCTAATCATGGTCCAATACAATTTCTAGTAAATAATGCCGGGATTGAACATTACCAACATTATGACCGCATCCAGAAATCAGAAATATTGTCTATTCTAAATATAAATCTTCACTGTCCATTGGAGTTGTCGCGTGCAATAATGCCTAGAATGTTAGATAATAGTGAGGGGCATATCATAAATATTTCCTCCTTGGCAGGGAAAAAAGGTGTGGCTTATAATTCAATATATTCTGCTTCGAAAGCTGGATTGCTCATGTGGGCTGATGGCATGCGCCAAGAATATAACGATTCACCCATTGATATTTCGGTAGTCTGCCCAGGTTTTATTTCAGAAGCTGGTATGTTTAATGATGGTCAAATTGATCCTCCTCCTTTATTGGGATCATCAAAGCCACAAAAGGTTGCTGATGCAGTCATAAAAGCTCTGAAAAAAGGTTCCTGTGAAATTATTGTGAATTCTGGGCCAATTCGTCCATTGTTAGCCTTGGGACAAATTTCATGGAAACTGGCGGATAAAATCGTTCGCTGGTTTGGGGTACCGGCGCTCAGCCGGAAACGGATTTCCTTTTAGTCGCCTGTTTTTTTATCTTTCTTAATTTTCGATTAGTCCACCATTTCACAGGCTTACTATTCATAATAGGCCGAATGACTGGCTGTGACTTTTTCCACATCCATTCCGATAGAGAAAAGACAAACATATTTCGAGGGAATGGTTTCTTTTCATATTTAGGCACCATATAGTTTGTCCGTTTATCTTTATATAAATCGTATGCTATCCAGCCAATGGCACAAAGTGATAAAGTGGTTATAGCAGGGTAAAAATATTGCCCCGTTTCCCGGCGAATGGGGGAGAAGTCTGGGGTGTAATATGAAAGTGGCGTGAATGATTTAGCTTGATACATTTGAAGTGCAATAACGCTCCCAATGCCGATTGATCCAGTAATAAACCCTTTTCGTACTGAATTGCCCAAATAGGAGGGGCCTGATTTTATTTTATAAATATCATACAAGGAGTAATAAACTGCTTTCATCGTTGTATCGTCGTTCAATTGAAAGGTTGCCGCTTCTGGACCAATCCGTCCTTCGCCAAAATAAATCATATTGTACTGTACACTATCACCGCTATGTAAAAGAATGTATCCATCTCTTTTTTGTAAGTCACTCATTCTATTTTTTAACGATCGCGATTGAAATATGGGTTTTCCAAAATGGTTGTAAATAAGATAAACTTTGTAAAGGTCTATAGACTTTTGTGCTAAATCTTTGACTTGTGTATAATAGACAGAATCTTGGGTGATAGAATCTACAATTACGGTATTCGCCTGCCCGTTTAATTCAACCAATATATGGCGAATATTTATGGTATCCTCCGGGATGGGCTCTGTTGGAATGGGGCGCATATATTTCATATCACTAACGGGATATTCAGTGATGTCATATTTAGGGAACGGGATCTTGTTATAAATAACTCCCAAGTCTAAATTTATATTTTTTAGCGTAATTCTAGTTTTTAAATTTAAACGTGTCTCAAAGCTTATGGATAAAATATATTCACCGGGTGGCACGTTAGAAAATTCAAATTTACCACCACCGTATTTTTTTAAAAACTTTTTAGAAGTTTTTGTTTTCTGGATTAATTTTTGGGTAGTATCTAAAAGCATGACTTTGGCATCGGGGATGAGTACCCCATGGGCAAAAGCTGCCTTACCATGAATGGTGAACGTCTCCTCCTGACAAAAGGAGAGAGCGAAAAGAAATGAAATAGAAATGATGTATTTCATTTCGATGTCTTATTGATTAAAAATCTGATGGAATAACAACTTTTGAACAATCTCTAATGTTTCCTGTTGTGCGGTCATAACATTCTTCAAATGTAGGATTGCCATTGTCATAAATCGACTTATTCATAAGTGTCCGATTCAGCCAATACCAATTCCATTCACCCGTTCTATAATCTGCTTTATATTTCCCTTCAAATGCAATTTGCTCTGATCGATAGTAATCAATCCAAATACCATCTTTAAGACCTTCTTTGTACGATCTGGTTCCACCTACTGTGCCGTCAGGAAAATACCGAACCCATTCGCCATGTTTTTTACCATTCTCGTAAGATGGTTCCTCCTTGACTTGCCCATTTTGATAATACTCGAATTCAAAAGTATCATTTAATTCGCCGTTGTTCCATTCCTCAAATCGTCGTTCTCCAAATTCATTCCAATAGGTCCATAAGAGATCTTTTTTATCATTCTTATAAGAACCTTCTTCTTTTGGATTGTTATTTAAATACCATTCAAAATACGAGCCGTTTCGTTTATCATCTCCATACATTGTTTCTGTATGCGTATTGTAGGTAGAATCTCTAAATACCGTCCATATGCTAGATTTTATTCCATTGTTATAGTGATACGTTTTCCATGTTTTTCCATTATTAAAAAATGATATCCATTTTTTATCATAAAGGCCATTCTCGCTAAAGTTTGGCATTTCCTTGATTTGGAGGTTTTTATAATATTGATAATTGTAATCTGTGACCAAAGAATCCGAATTGAAATACTTGTAGTTATTGAGTCGATTATCCTCATGATACGATAGCCAAACACCATTCTTAAGTCCATTTTTATAACCATATTTTTTCAATAGCTCTCCACTTTGATAGAAAGATTTCCAATTACCATCAAAAAGCCCATCATTATTAAAACTAGGTTCCTCTTTTATTTGCCAGTTCGGATAATAATTAAAAATATAATCCGTGTTGATTGAATCCATATCTAGAAAAATATATTTATCCCGACGACCTTTGGTATCAAAATAAAGCCATTTATTATGACGGTGACCGTCATAATAAAATCCATTTACAATATTAAGCCCTAAGCTGTCCCATTCGCCAAATTCACCATTCAATTCGTCATTGATAAATTCAAATTGTTTATATCGTTGTCCATTCTGAAACCAGTAGATATGATTTCCGTTTCTGAGACTATCCTTATACGTAATGGTTTCTGTCTTAATGCCAAAGTTATTGAAGAGTTTGGTCTTACCATTTAGTTGTCCTTTTTTGTATTTGGCGGATCGTTTTATTTTTCCATTCTTATAGTATTCGATCGCAATTCCTTCTTTGAGACCTTTGGTATAACTAATCTTTAATAAGATTACACCTGTTGAGTCATAACGGATTTCTTTTCCATTTTTTTCTCCATTCTTATAATTTAAAGAATAACGTGTTTTTCCATTTGCCCAATACCCATTCCAAGTACCATGGGGGAGGCCATTTTTAAATGAAGGGATCTCCATTAATTGGCCATTTGCCCATTTTGTTTCTTTGTATTCAGCTAAGAGTTTTCCATTCGTATAGTATTGATGCGCTTTAACCCCGGCAGAATCCAAGAATGTCCATATACCATGGGCAATTCCTTTCTTGTATTGTTCTTCTCGAGTCCATTCTCCGCCACGGTTAGAAAATATCCAATTACCGATAGGTTTTCCTTTTTTGAATAATCGTATTACCTCGCGGCTCCCATTTGAATGCCAAGTAGTCCAAGCTCCATCTAAACTATCATTCTTAAAGGTTTTCTCATGGATTATTATTTCTCCATCTACAAAGAACGTAGAAAGACCATTCTTTTTTCCTTTGATGTAAGTATCTATTTGGATTAATACGCCAGTACTGTCATAATATGAAAATCCTCCAGATAGAATTCCTTTTGAATAATGTGAAGTTGTTTTGAGTATACCGTTAGGATACCACGTTTTCCATTCTCCATCAGGTTTGGTCTTTGTGAAAATGGATAACGAAGCTCTCACGGTGTCAATGTCAATGGGGATTTGAAGGGAGTCCAATTGAGAAATGTTCGCATCAACGATTGGAAGAGTATCGCTGGGGGAAGGTGAGGGTGGTTCTTCCCCCCATACAAGTCCGCCATCGTCATCGACGGATATATTTTCTGCAGTGTCAACTAGCGATGAATTTTCTGCCAATTTTAGTGGGTGATAGGTATAGATGTGAGTCCATAACGTATCAGATTCGCCCTTTAATTCCCCCTCTAAAACAACACGATTGAATTCATCTCTATGGATAACGGACTGTAGCTCAGGGCCACAACCATATAAAATAATTATAATAAGGAAGATTTTTTTCATTTTGGTTGATTTATTTTATATCACTTAAAAGAAGTAAGTGCAAATTTATAACACAAAGTGTTTATGAAAAATATGAAAAATCAATGGCGAAAGAGTAAACAATCAGTGTTAATTGAGGTTAATAATAATTATTGTTTATTATAGCGGAATTATATGAAATTCCTCATTAAGTAATAGATGCGGAATTTCTTTGTCTGGGGAGCAGATAAAGAATGGTATAACGCCACATACCAAATGAATAAAAATACTCCCAAAAAACAGTCACACCTTTGCGTGCAATTTTCTGCACGCCAAAAAACCTTACCCAAAAAAGGTTTGCCGTCAATCTATGCACGGGAAATCTTTATCAAATCGGTTTTCAGAATCACCCTATTTGTAGGTGTCATTTCCTGCATATCTGCCCAACCAAAGTTATCTTTTTATCTCGGAGGCGGTTTTTATAATCCTGGATTGGTGGGACTCGATCCAGATTCGAACGACGTTATCCCAAGTATGAATTTATTCAACCGCAACATTCTAATGGATTGGGGTGTTAAATATCAATTTTATCCCAACGCCAGAATTGGGTACAGTCAATCCCATTCATTTCACACCGGTACGATTGGTGAATCTAATTTTAGTCGTTCCCTGACTTATCGCGTTTTAAGTATCGAGACTTTCTTCTTTCCCCGTGAAAAATTGGAATTGAATTTTACTTTAGCGCCTATGTTAAATAAAGGAACTATTGAACTCACGGCCAGCGCCACTTCGAAGGATTGGGATGATTTTCTAAAAAACCTCGATAAAGATAATGAAAATGTAAGTTTAGTAATTGGCGGTATAATGTCTAAGAATTGGTTTGGATTTTCAAGTATGGTAGGGGCGAGGTATTATTTGACCGCAGCGATGTCAATTGAAGGTCGATTGGGATATTATAAAAATTTCTATAATTCAAAAAATTGGGAATTAGAAAAGAGCAAAGTGCTTGGACCTAAAATGGCCATAGATAAAATGCCCGTGTTTCAATTATTTTATGTGTTCGGTTTTTAGATATTTGTGAAGTAAATCACATGGTCAACATTTTATGGTAATACTGTTATAGAATTATATTAATTTAAGTCCGCCGTTAATGCGGTGCAGGCAACATTCATTTTGAAAAAATTATTCATACCATTTATATTATTTATCTCAGTTCCTTCTATGGGTTTATCTCAAGAAGGTAAAAATAATATTATAATTTTGGAATTTGAATCCATTGGGTTGGATACAAATGAAGTATTAATTCTAACTGATCGGTTTCGTAGCGAAATTGATAATATAAATCTCTATACGATAGATAATCGTACCGAAACTATAAAAACACTTCAGGGCGCTGCCAAAGCCCAAGGTGGGTGTATTGCTGATAATTGCGCTGATAAATTTGGTAAAGTCCTTGGAGCAAAATTTGTCATCGATGGTTCCATCACCCAAATTGGAAATCTATATTCTGTAGAGACTGAAATAATTTTGGTAGAAACAGGACTTTCTGAACGAAGTATTGGCGCCACTTATACAGGTGCAGTAGAAGGTGTGCTCACCATCATGGAGTTTTTAGCATATGAAATAATGGGGTTAAAGCCACCTCCTGAACTTATGGCAAGAAAAATGGGTATCAATACGGGGGAAAAGTTCACAATCGGTGTTATGGATTTTAATGGTATTGGTATAATCCAAATGGAAGCGGCATCACTCACAGATGAATTTGGAACGGAGATCGATAGAACGGGGAGAGTGGTTTCAATCTCTCGTTCAAACATTAAAAAAATAATGCTTGAATCCAAAGGTTGGGGATTTGCGCCCTGTTTAAATAGTGAATGTGCCAAAGATAATGGTGCTGTAATCGGTTCCCAATATGTCATCGGTGGCGAAATAACCAAGGATGGTGACAAATATAATATTATAATCAAATTATTTTCAACTGTTACGGGTATGATGAAAGCGAATAGAGACATTACCTATAAAGGACCTGTTGATGGGCTGGTTACTGAGATACGGCTGTTAGCATGGGATATCATGGGGCTTAAACCGCCCAAATCTTTGACCTCTGCAAGGAAGGGGAAAATTATTGGGCCAACCATGATGGAAATGTTGCAATCAGATCGTTATAAACCCATGGTGTTATCCACCATAGTGCCCGGTCTTGGGCAACTCTCAGTTGGAAAGAAGAAAGCAGCTAGATTGTATTTTGGAACGGTAGCCTTTGGCGTAGGTATGATACTTTATAATTATAGTGAATATTCAGGCGCCTATGACTGGTCTTATGAATTGTATAATGATAATTATTTGAAACAGAATAATTCAGTTGATATGCTCACATCAGAAAAGAAGGTCCGGCGAGCTGTTAAGGATGTTGAGTGGCACAATAACCAAATAAAGACTTTTACAGGAATTATTGCAACAGCATGGATTTTGAATATATATAATGCATATAAGCTCGGTAAACCTAAAGGCGATGATTTACCTTGGAACAGAGCCCTTAATATGAAAATGGGAATGAATTATAATCCTTACCTAAATGCGCCCTTAATAACTTTGAGTGTTAATTTGCCATGATGAAAATTGCTTTTAAAATAATCACTTGTTTTTGCTTCACCCTTTTCATCGCTTGCGATGTACCGGAATTTGATTTTAATGAATTTGGGGATGCTGATCCACCAGCGCTTTTGTTTGACCCGTTTCTGAAAAAAGTTCCGTCTGGAACATCGTCCTGGGTAGATATTGAAGCTCTTCAAATTAATGGTGCCGCCGGCATACATATTAAAATGGAGTATGATCCGAAATATGTTTCTATTGAAGATGTAGTGGCAGGCGAGTTTTTTAAAAACGCAAATCAACCTTTGATAATTGTAGAGGATGAAGGGTCCTATTTAGATATTTATACTGTTTTTCTACCGGAAGGTGTTACGCAATCGGTAAACGGAAGTGGCGTGGTCGTTTCAGTTGAGTTTAAAACCTTAAAAAAAGGTAAATCTAAGCTCATTATTTCAGATGAATCCCGCGTTGTTGATGCTGGTAATAGTGGAATTCTAATGAACACATTTGGATATTTTATTATTGATGCTCGCTAAATTATTTATGAAAGAAAAAAAACAACAAATCAACTATGATTAAAAATTTAAAATTATCATTTTATGGAATTATTATGTTGGGTCTTGTTGCATCATCTGTAGGGCAAACTACCGCCCAAGGCAATATCGCAAACGGAGACTATCATACAGCCGTAATCCTTAGTGACGGCACGGTGAAAACTTGGGGGTCAAACTTATCAGGTCAGCTTGGATTGGGAGATGCTCTAAATAAGGGTGATGGTGCCGGTGAAATGGGTGATAATCTTTCTATAGTTGATTTAGGTACTGGCAGAACAGCTGTTAGGGTTGCAGCTGGCGCAAATCATACAGTCGTTATTCTTGATGACGGGAGTGTTAAAGCTTGGGGTAATAATACCTATGGTCAGTTGGGGCAAGGCCATACCAATAACATTGGAGACGGTGCCGGTGAAATGGGTGATAATCTTTCTGCAGTAGATTTGGGAACCGGTAGAACGGCCGTCGCCATTGCGGCTGGAGATAACCATACAGCTGTGATATTAGATGATGGTACCATAAAAGTGTGGGGACAAAATGCTTTTGGCCAATTAGGTCAAGGAAACACTATCCAATTGGGCGATGACTCCGGTGAAATGGGCAGTAATCTTTCTACAGTTAACTTGGGTACAGGCAGAACGGCGGTTTATCTCGCTGCGGGTGGAGGAAATACAGCCGTTATCCTTGATGATGGTACCGTAAAAGTATGGGGTAAAAATACTTTTGGACAATTAGGCCAAGGGCATATTAACTCTATAGGGGATGATTCCAATGAAATGGGTGATAATCTTTTAGCTGTTAATCTTGGTACAAGTATAACAGCCATCGATATTGCTGTTGGGACAAATCATATTATTGCAATCTTAAATGATAGCACCCTTAAAGCTTGGGGTTATAATAATAGAGGTCAACTTGGATATGGGCATATCAATAATTTGGGTGATGGCGCAGGTGAAATGGGTGATGCACTTCCAACTTTAGCCAATAATATTAAAGCATTGGCAGTTGCCGCCGGTGCAAATCATTCGCTCGCAATTTTACACGATGGTACTGTTACAGGGATTGGTTGGAATAATTATGGGCAATTAGGATTCGGACATACCAATGATATCGGTAACGATGCATCAGATCAAATGGGCTTCGTTGAATTAGGTACCGGTCGAACAGCCACAGCCATTTCAGCTGGTTATTTGCATTCGTCTGTCATTTTGGACTTATGTGGTACTAAGGCTTGGGGGTTAAATAATGCAGGTCAACTTGGTCAAAGTAACACGGCTAATATTGGAGATGGCGCCAATGAAATGGGTGATAATTTATCAGCCATTGATCTTGGTACAGGAAAATGTCCAGCTACAAAATTAACACCCATATCTAGCGGCCCCTCCATAACTTTTGACCCAGATAATAGTACTACCAATGTGGCCCCCACAACCAATGTTATAATTCATTTTAATGAAGCAATCAGGAATCTAGATGATTCTGGAATTACCGATACAAATGTTGATGCTTTAATTACGTTAAAAGAAACAGATGCAACTGGAACCCATATCGTTTTTGATGCCACTATTAATGCGGCTAAAACAGCCATTATTATTAATCCAGTTGTCAATTTCGCAACAAGTCAAGCCATCTATGTTGCCATTGGTGCTACTGTTGAGGATCTTCAAAACAATCCTATACTTGCCAAAAGCTCAACATTTACTACGGGAACGCTGATTCCGGGGCAATTGAATAACCAAATATCAAGTGGTTATTATACGACAAATGTCATTCTTACTGATGGAAGTGTCAAAGGATGGGGATCTAACGTTTTTGGTGCCACCGGACAGGGGCATAACAATACTATTGGTAATGGCGCCGGTCAAATGGGTGACAATCTTTCTACCGTTGACTTGGGTTCAGGAAGAACAGCGGCGGCTGTTGCAGTGGGAAATAGCACAGCAGCCATTCTTGACAATGGCCAATTAAAAGCTTGGGGTAAAAATACCTTTGGGCAATTAGGTCAAGGGCATACAAATCATTTGGGAGATGGGTCAGGCGAAATGGGTGACAATCTTTCTGCTGTTGACTTGGGTTCAGGAAGAACAGCGGTAGCTGTTGCTGTAAGTCTTTTTCATACAGCTGTCATACTTGATAATGGCAATGTTAAAGCATGGGGACGAAATTCTTATGGACAATTAGGGCAAGGCCATAAAAATAATTTAGGCGATGGATCGGGTGAAATGGGCGATAATCTTTCTGCTGTTAACTTGGGCACAGGAAGGACTGCCATTGCCATCGCTGCTGGTAGTAATAGTACTGGCGTCATTCTTGATAATGGACAAGTAAAGATATGGGGTTTGAATCAATATGGCGAATTAGGTCAGGGGCATAACAATAGATTGGGTGACGGACCGGGTGAAATGGGCGATAATTTAGCAGCTGTGGACTTGGGCGCAGGAAGGACTGCCATTGCAATCACCGCTGGCGAATATCATTATGCTGTAATCTTGGATGATGGTACTGTTAAAACGTGGGGAAGAGGCAACTATGGTCAATTGGGTCAGGAGCATAATAGCAACATAGGTGACGCTTCTAATGAAATGGGAAGTTATCTACCCTCAGTAAATATAGGAACGGGCCGGACCGCCATCGCTATAGATGCGGGATATAACCATACAACAGTAATTATGGATAATGGTAAGGTTAAAACTTGGGGATTAAATGACCGTGGTCAGTTAGGTCAAGGCAATACCAATAATATAGGTGATAATGCGGGCGAAATGGGCGATGCCCTATCTGCAATAGATTTAGGCACGGGAAGGGTAGTTCTAGGCATATCAGGCGGCTCTGATTATACGTCCGTTATTTTAGACGACTGTACTGTCAAGGCTTTTGGTTTTAATTTAGCTGGGGAACTGGGTATAGGAAATAATACAACAATCGGTGACGGTTCCGGTGAAATGGGTAACAACCTAGCATCGGTTGATTTAGGGACAGGTATATGTGCCGCGACTACAGCCCTTTCTATTACAATAGATAATACGCCGCCCACCGTAACCTTTTCTCCGGTCAATGGTGCGACCAGTGTTTCTCTGAGCGCGAATGTATTAATCTCCTTCAATGAGGCTATCCGTAACACGGATAATAGTGTACTCACCGATTCTAATGTTGACGGTCTTATTACACTAAAATTGGATAATTCCAGCGGTGCTGACATTGGTTTTGACGCTACAATCAATTCGGCCAAAACCTTAATTACTGTCACACCTTCGAGTAATTTTTCTTCGAGCCAAACAATTTACGTAGCTATAGGATCCACTGTTGAAGATGGCGCGGACAATGCCATTTCTGCCGCAAATGCATCATTCGCCACATTAGATGCTGTCGGCCCAACAATTTCTTGGGTGCCAACAGACGGCTCAATCAATGTTGCAGTTTCAAGTGATGTAACACTTACGTTTAATGAATCGGTGAGGAATACGGATGATTCTGGCCTTACAGATATCAATGTGGATGCACTCATCACACTTAAAAATACTGATGCCAGTGGAAGTGATATTCCTTTTGATGCGACTGTAAGTGGTGGCGGATCTGCTTTGAGTTTTGATGGAATAAATGATTATGTTGAAATTTCGGATCCCTCGGATGGAAGTTTGGATTTTGGTACCGGTGATTATGCATTTTCAGTATGGTTTAATACAAATGCGCTAGGAACCACCCAGCAAATATTATGTAAACGAGAAATTGGAAATTATGAGGTTCAAATTAGTCCGAATGGTTACTTATCATCTTGGATTGGTGTGGATGGTTTTTCCAGTAATGCCCAAGTATCACCAAATGTATGGAATAATGTCATAATAACGCGGTCCGGTTCGTCGGTTAGCATGTATTTAAATGGTGCTTTGGTTGGAACTGTCACATCCAGCGCTTCTACATCTAGTGATAGAAATTTTATTATTGGAAACGATGGATACGGTCTATCCGAATATTTTTATGGATTAATTGATGAAATAAGCGTTTGGAATAGCGCGTTGACTTCCAATGAAGTTATTTCACTATATAATTCAGGAAGTCCTATTTTATCAACTTCAAACTCAGGCAACTATTTATCTTCCGGATCTCTCGTTGGATATTGGGGTTTTAATGAAGGCAGCGGTTCTACCGTTGCTGATGGCAGCAGTATAGGAAACAATGGTACAATCAGTGGCGCATCTTGGACGACTATTTCCCCCGGTGGTAATACGGTTATCACTATTAACCCTGTCAGTAATTTTAGTTCCAATCAGACGGTTTATGCCGCCATTGGAACGGAAGTAGAAGATTTTTCAGACAATGCTAATTCCGCTTCCAATACTACTTTTACCACTGCAGATATTATTGCACCAACGATTACTTTCTCTCCTTCGGATGGAACGCAAGGTGTGGCCATCAATAATAACGTAACGATAACTTTTTCTGAAGCTGTACGGTTAATAGATGACTCAGGAATTTCTGATACCAATATTGATGCCCTAATTACACTTAAAGATACGGATGGAAACGGCAGTGATATCTCTTTTGATGCAACGATTAATACAGCTAAAACAGTAATTACAATAGATCCTGTAAGCAACTTCAGTTCCGTTCAAACTGTATATGTATCGATTGGTTCTACGGTTGAGGATGTTTCGCACAATGCAATTTCTGGAGGCAATGCCTCTTTTGTAACTATTGATACACAAGGACCATCTTATATATGGAATCCGGTCAACGGTGCCACGGGTGTTTCACCTGCTTCAAATGTGAGGCTTACTTTCGCCGAAATGGTCCGAAATATAGACGATACGGACCTTACCGACACCAATGTGGATGCACTGTTGACTTTAAAAGATTCCGATATTAATGGAAGCGATATTAGCTTCGATGCTACAGTGAGTTCTGCCGGTGGTGTGGGGTCACTTTATTTTGATGGTAACGACGATTATGTAATTGTTGAACGGCAGATACAGGACGATTTCACAATTCAGGCATGGGTCAAAACAACAACTTCCCGAACTGGTTCAAGGTTTTATCAAGGATTGGGTATCGTTTATGCCGATGTTGCAGGATGGGGAATGGATTTTGGAACATCTATCCTAAATGGAAAATTTTCATTTGGTACGGGAACATCAGACAAAACTATTTTATCCACAAGTTCGATTGACGATGGCAATTGGCATCATGTTGTTGCGACTCGTGAGAAAGCCACTGGTACAATTTCTGTTTATGTGAATGGTGCATTAGAGAATTCATTGGTAACTACCAATACAATGGCATTGTCCTCACCAACTCAAATCAACATTGGAGCTAACACAATAGACTCTCGTTATTTTAAAGGTAATATTAGAGAGGTTGCTGTGTGGAATAGTACGGTTTCATCTGCTGGTGTTGCTGCACTATATAATTCAGGGTCGCCTCTCAATACTTTAGCCGACGCAGGAAATTATACTTCTTCCGGGAATATAATGGGTTATTGGAAGTTAAATGATGGATCTGGTTCTGTAGCGGATGATGGCAGTGCAAGCGCTAATGATGGTACAATTAATGGCGCTGTATGGAATTCTGATGGCGGCGGCGGATACACCATAATTACCATGAATCCCACCGGTGATTTTACTTCTTCTCAAGTTGTTTACGCTGCAATTGGTTCATCTGTTGAAGATGTATCTGACAATGCCATCAGTGCATCTAGTACTACTTTCACTATTGCCAATGTGGATGCCCCTAGAATCGTTAGCGGCTCTCTTGCAAATGATAATAGTTATGTACTTATTTCAATTAGTGAAGCAGTTTATAATACAAATGGTAATTCGGGCGCTTTAGAAGTTTCCGATTTCAATATGGTTTTTAATCAAAATAACGGAACCGCTACAGCAGTTTCAGTCACGGGTATTAGTAAGTCTGATGGCACCGCATTGGCAGGTGGAGAAACAATAATTCGGCTCAATCTAAGTATCACTGGTACACCAAATGGTGTTGAGACAGTTGCATTTAAACCAACCAATGGGTCATCAATATTTGACATAGCTGCTCTGGCTATGGGTACAGCCCAAACAACGGGCCCATTACCATTGAATGACCTTGCGCCACCCATTATGGTTTTTTCTCCAGGGAAAGATGCTACGGGAGTCGGAATTGGAAGTAATGTAACCATTGCTTTTTCTGAACCAGTTCGCCATACAGACAATAGTGCCATAACAAATGATAATATAGATGCCTTATTAACTCTGAAGAATACAAATATCAGTGGCGATAATATTCCATTCGAAGCTACGGTTAGTTTAAATAAAAAGATTATATCTATTAATCCCACTAATTATTTTCAAAGTCTTCAAACAGTTTATGTTGCTATTGGATCAACGTTAGAAGATTCTCTAGATAATGCCACTCCCGATTCAAGTATTACATTTATAGTCGCAGATGTGGATCCACCAACGGTCGTATTTAATCCAGCTCACGGTGATACAGGAGTCGCTTACAATTCAAATATTACTTTAACATTTAGCGAACCTATACGATTAAAAAATAATCAAGTTTTAGTTGATGCTGCTTTGGATACAATCATTGACTTACGGGACACAGATTCAACCGGAAGTGTATTGGGCTTCACAGCCTCAATCAATTCATCCAAAACAATTATTACCGTAAATCCGGTGGATTACTTCAGACATCAGCAAAATATTTATGTGGGCATTGGCGAAACTGTGGAAGATACTGTGGGAAATTTAATTAGCCCTGCTTTTGCAGTATTCACCTCTCAGTCTGATCAATTTCCTTTGGTGGCGTTCAACCCTGCTAATAGTGATGTAAATGTTGGTGTAGAAAGCAACATTACCATTACATTTACTGAGCCGGTAAGACTTTTGAATAATGATCGAATTTCCAATGTGAGCGTAGATGACTTAATAACTCTAAAAGATACTAATGGTGACGGAAAAGATCTCCTTTTCGATGCAGTGATCAGCGAAGAAATGGTAATGATAACCATTGACCCTTATGTTGATTTTACTAGCCAACAGTCCATCTATGTTGGTCTAGGTGCTGGTACAGAAGATTCCCTCAATAATATCGTAGGCGCTCACAGCGTCATATTCACTGCCAAGGATACGCAAAGGCCATTTGCTATATTTGATCCACAGGATAAATCCGTGGATGTGCCACGAAATAAATCAGTCATAATCACCTTTAATGAACCGATAAGAAAGATTTCAAATCTCCAGTTTACAGATAGCTCAATTGATGATGTTGTTGTTCTTAAAAAAGGCAATGCGGATGGAGAAGATTTATCCTTTGATGCCACCATTAATGAAACAATGACAGTAATCACTGTAGATCCCGGAAATGACTTTGATTACCAACAAGCAATTTATGCGGCCATCACGAGCGAGATTGAAGATACATCCGATAATGTAGGTTATGTGGGGAGCAGTATTTTTACCACCACAGATGACACCTTAAAGGGGCCGAGCATAGTTAGTCTTATTCCACCGGACAATAGTATTGACGTGACTGGCGATCAAAATTTAATTATAAAATTTGATGAAAATATTATTACTAATCCTGGCTACTTCATCATTTATGAATACACAGCGGATAATGAATTTGAGAAAATAGAAATTGATGATTCAAAAATTACCATCAGTGGAAATAGTCTTATTGTTAATCCTGATGGATTATTTAATAGTTTATCTTCTTATTATGTAATTGTTGGTAATGCTGTAGTAACAGATAGTCGTGGAAACTTATCAACCGGTATATTGGATAAGGATACATGGAATTTCACCATCAGAGATATGACCTTACCAATGGTTGCCATAACACCGGCAGATAGTTCCACCGATGTGGCCGTAGATACCAATATAGTTTTAACATTCAGTGAACCGATCTTTCATTTAGATGGCAGTAGACCTACACTGGCGAGTATTCGTTCAAACATAGTATTTCAAACCAATAATCCGAACCGTACTCGATTCAATGTAGCATATGATTTAACTAACAGCACTGATGGGCTAGTGTATACAATTGATCCAAAAGTTTATTTGTATTATGCTGAGGATTATATTGTTTCTGTTAAAAATTTAAGGGATGAAACAGGGAATATATTGCTGCCGGCATCCAGTGCATTCACTACTGTTTATGGACAAATTCAAACTTATATCACGACCATTGCTAATCCAACAAACAGTCGCGCTATTCCTATTGAAGTTTCCTTTGGCACTTCCGTCACTGATTTTACATTAAGTGATATTGAGATTAGCGGTGGAACGGGCCAATCGTTCTCTGGTGGAAATAAAAATTATTTCTTCGAAGTTGTCCCTAGTGCCGAGGGTGACATCACAATAAATATACCTAAAAATGTTTGTCATAATGTTGCCAATGTAAATGATGTGAATGTTGCCGCTGCCTTAATTGTTACTTATGATGGCTTAGCGCCGAGCATTAAATATGTTGTAGATGGTACGAAGGATGGTATTACAGATATGGATTACCAATCTTCTAAAAATATGTATATTGGATCCTGGACATTGAATGAAGATCTCGATAATATCTCCCAGATTAAAGCTGCCTTAGGCACATATCCCGGAGGTAGTAACACCGTAAACTGGCGATACCTCGGACTTCAGGATACTATTCAGTACAATCCTCTTTCTCTTATTGAAGGAAGAACTTATTATTTAAGTATTTCAGCGGAAGATAAAGTGGGGAATACTTCAGAAATTGTAGTGAGTGACGGAATAATAATTGACGGTATGAAGCCAGAAGTTGGTATAGTCAACGATGGTCTTGGCGAAGATGTAGATTATGTAGAGAGTAACTTATCCGTCGCTGGTAACTGGCATGGATTTATCGATCGTTTGGGTGTGGTGAGTTCTTATAATATTGCATTGGGATCCAAAGATTATTCCACAGATCTAATGGATTGGGTGAATACAGGTAATATTGATTCAACATTTAGTAAAACAATTACGCTGCCGCTTTATGAAGAAATTTTCTTTTTAGTTCAAGCTGTTGATCAAGCAGGGAATGAATCGTCTGTAAAGTCGAGTGATGGTTTTATTGTAGATCCTCACTTGGGTAAGCCGACTATTGTCAGTGTTACTCCGCAAGAGGGGTCAATTTTAAATATGTCCAATGTAAATACAAGTAAAATCAGCCAGATAAAATTTGAATTTTCGGAACCGGTCAAATCATACAGTGTTGATTCGAAATCTTTTCATACTACCGGTTTTAACTATGCCTTGGATTCAATGGCGACAGAATTAACAATAACAATTGACCCGCCGCTGGTAAGTTTAGATACAATTGAAATTACCATCACCAACATGGTGGATTCTGCTGGGCGTGCGGCTGATGATTATATTATAAATTATTATACACCTCCATTAGGGGATTATAATATGGATATGAAAATCAATGTGTTAGATTTAAATCAATTGGTTTCCGGTTGGAAAAGTAATGATTCTGAATTCGAATTGGGCCCAACCCAGGGTTTGTATCCTCATATGGTTATTGATGGAAATTCTGATTATGATTTGGATGATGCCATGGTATTTGGTCGATTTTGGGGCTGGTCTGTAGCCCACCATGGCCTGGCAAAATTATTCCGATTGAATACGGCAGAGAAACCGGTTATTTCAATGCGGATGAATGGATTTGAAATTCAACCACCGATTGGCGCGAAAACAGCCCAACTCTTTTTTGAATATGATTCAGAAAATGTAACGCTCAATTTTTCAAATGCCAATGCGACAAATGATTCTGAAATAATTTTATCAAGGAATGAACAAAAATCAGGTCAAGCCATTTACGAGATTGGGTCTCTTAAGCAATTTGATTTAAAACCGATTCGGGTTGATATGGGGCAGGTTGAGAATAATGAGTCACCTGTTATTTTATCGTATGTGTTTTACAGTGCCGGGCAAAATGTGATATCAGAAGGGGAGCAAGAGGTCAATCTTGTACAAGTGCCGGAATCATTTTCTTTAAGTCAAAATTACCCAAATCCATTTAACCCAATCACCCAGATTCAATATCAATTACCTTATCAGACAAAGGTGAACTTAACCGTTTATGATGTGCTTGGAAATGAGGTGGTTGTTTTGGTTAAAAAGAACCAAGCTCCGGGGACTTATAAAACCATTTGGAATGGGTTGGATAAAAATGGCAGGCAATTATCAGGTGGGGTATATTTCTATAGGTTAAAAACGAAAGAATTTTCAAAAACAAAGAAACTCGTTCTATTGAAGTGATGATTAAACAAAAAATAAACTTAATATTTAAAGCCCC
>JABGTK010000137.1 GCA_018647265.1 Candidatus Neomarinimicrobiota bacterium
ACCTTTTGGGCTAACCTAAAAGAAATCCCATCTCGTGAACACCCGAATTCATTCGGGTGTGAGAGAATGCTCTCAACCTTTATAACGACTTCAGTCGTTTTCATCTTTTTCCATCCCATACCGCTTAAGCCAATGGTTGTATTCATCCATAAAAGTGTTTTTCTTATGGTGCTCATCTTGATTTCTTATATAGTTTGAAACAATGTTTAGCTGAGACGCACTGACCGAAAAAGCACCATATCCCCTTTGCCATCTGAATTTCCCCTGGACAAATCCATTTTCATTGATCCACCTTGATGATTCACCTTTTAAACTTTTAGCAATCTTTGATATAGACAAATCTGCCGGTATTGGAATTAATAAATGTAAATGTTCAGGTTGAATATTTATTTCCTGAATTAATATTCCATTTTCTTTTCCATGCACAATTAAATGGGTTTTCAACTGTTTTTTAAATTCCTTATTTAAAATTGGGTTGCGACTGTGAGTTGACCATACCAGATGAACAAAAACTTTGACCTTTGAATGGATTGCCATCGGGTTATTAAACCGCTGAAGCGGTTATACTTGTTTCCTGAGTTTTTATCACCCCAATAAATTGGGGTGTTTTAAAACTATATTTCATAGATGAATCTCCATTGGATTCTACGAAATCACCAACTCTAACGCATTTTTTACGATAGATTCTTTACTGGGCAAGGTCGCCGTCGCTGCTACACCAAGGGAAATAAAACTATCTTCCGCTGCATGGAGTTTTATATTCAATGGTTTCTTAGACTCGCTCACTAATTGAGTAAATAATCCTTCACCATGACAGCCAGTTCGACGGCATTCATCTACAATGAGCACATTTTCACAAACACCAATTACCTTCAATAGTTTCGGAATATCAATATCCGAAAGCCAGCGTAAATCGATTACTTTAATTTTTTTCTTTAATTTTTTCTCAATCTCTTTTTGTGCTTGAAGGGATAAGTACAATCCATTTCCATACGTGATTATTGTGAGCACTTTCCCATTACCATATTCTTCAAATTCGCCGAGTGAAATTTCTTCATCTAACTCAGGATATTGGAAATTCCATTTTCCATCTTTAGGCTCGTGGAGATCTTTCATCATATAAAGAGCTATTGGCTCTATAAAAACAACAACTCTTCCATTTTCATACGCTTCTCGAACGGCGGTACGAAGCATCTTGACTGCATCAACACCATTGGATGGGACAGCAAGAATTATCCCTGGAATATCACGAAATATAGTTAAAGAATTATCGTTATGAAAATGGCCACCAAATCCTTTCTGATAAGCCAATCCCGGCACTCGCAAAACCATTGGATTCGTAAATTGACCTTCGCTGAAAAAAGGTAATGTTGCTGCTTCTCCCCGTAATTGATCTTCTGCATTATGAAGATAAGCCAGAAATTGGATTTCTGGAATTGGAACAAATCCGTTGTGACCAAACCCTGACCCAAAACCGATAATTGAAGTTTCATCCAGCGGACTATTAAACACACGACGGACACCAAATTGTTTATATAAATCGGCCGTTACATGATATACACCGCCTTTCTGCGCTACATCTTCTCCAAATACTAATGTGTTTTTATACCGTAGCATAATATCGGACAAAGCATAATTAATGAGTTTTGCCATGTGTTGGGCTTGGTCCATACGCGGAAACTCTTTTCCAAAAAGTTCTTTTCGGTCATTTGAAGTCGGGTATTTTGGAACATCTCGTTTGCTTTGGTTGGCGGTGATGGATTTCATCACACCCTCAGCCGATTCCAATTTTGGCCGAAGGGTTGCCGCTTCAAATACATGATTAATCTGCTCGCGCGTTGATTCATACATGGCCAAAATATCATCAGCAGATAAACATTGATTTTCTATGAGAATTCGAGAAGAATGAAGTAACGGGTCATTGAATTCAGTCTTTTCAATTTCTGCGAGTGGTCTATAGCCAACTTCTACATCAGACCCAGCATGCCCCATGAGTCTTACCGTTTTCATATGAAGAAAAATGGGAGAACGATTTATTCTACAATCATGTTCAGCTCGACGTGCTTTTATGATAAGATCAATCAGATGTAAACCATCCGTTTGCAAATAATCAATACCAGGTCGATTGGAAAAATTCTGTTGAACCCAATGATCATCTGTAGGAACTGAAATGCCCGTACCATTATCTTCGCAAATAAATATAATAGGAACATGTCCGCCCACATTATTCACCCAACTGGCGGTATTAAAGGCACTTAGGGCGGTTGCATGGTTAGCGCTAGCATCGCCAAAACTGCATAGTACAATACTATCTCCAATTAATTCCCGTTCTGAAATATCCAAATCCTTTGCGCGATCTATTGAAAAGGCCGTCCCAACAGCCTTTGGAAGGTGACTAGCAATTGTACTGGTTTGGGGCGGAATATTTAAAATTTTGCTCCCCAATACTTTATGTCTTCCACCGCTAATGGGATCTTCTGAAGATGCCATGTACGAAAGTGCCATATCATAAATCGGTGTTGTACCGGAGACTTGTTTAGCTCGCTCTATAAAAAAGGGTCCACTGCGATAATGAAGAAAAGCCATATCCGTATATGGAAAAACTTTTCCAAAAACCGCATTCCCTTCGTGTCCGGAGCTACCAATTGTGTAAAAGCATTTCCCTTCATCTTTCAATAACCGCGCCTTTAAATCCATATGGCGGCTTAAGACTTGTGACTCAAATACTGAAATCAACTCCGACGGGGGAATATTGGTTTGAGATAATAGAAGATTAGTCCGGGCGGTGGGAAGATTCCCGGATTTCACGAATTGGGTAAAATTGAAATCAATGACTTCTGCTCTGTTGAATAATGACATAGTTTATTTACAAAATGGCCACAGAGAGCACAGAGTACGCAGAGAATCGGGAGAAAATTAAATTTTTAATAAGGATTGGTGGTTTTTACAAAATGGATTATCAATTGAAGTATCGAATTCATCTCCACATTTATGACAATATGATCCATCATTTGATCGATTTGACTTATAGTACTCACCTATTTCAATAGGACGGTCTATATTTAATAAAATTCTTTTTTTTGTTCGGATACAATATCCGAGTTTTTCTTCCACCTTAGATATTTCCGTTTTGGAGGAAAGTTTATCATTTATTATACCCTCATGAACATATCCTTTAACCCTTTCAAAATCCATATCTTTATTGGAATGCCATCCAACTTCAAAAGAATTCATCATTGACGATTGATTTAAATTTAAAGAAGTGATAATCATTTCTGATTCATTAAAATATAATTTGGAATGCAAATTCGGATGATTGTAAACCTTGCAAATTCCATCAATTCGCTTTAATATTTTTAAAAATTCAGGGTTTTCAAGTTCTTTTGTATTATGAACAATATAAACTTTTACTTCATTTTTTGCCGCTTGAATAATATTCCTTAATAATGTTTCTCCCGGTGAAAAAAATGGGCTTACAATTACAATAAATTCTTCCGCATAACTTATTATATCGGACACTTTTGATTTAATTTCTTCGTCTAATAAAATTTCATTAGTAGCAAAAGAGTTTTTCAACCATGAAACAAACCCGACTGTGAGTAAAAAAAATACAATGAAAAATAAAATGTTTCCCAATTCAAATTCCAAATGTTGATTACTATAATAATAAAATTCTATTATAATTACAAAATAAATAGAAAAAGACAATCTATTAAAAATGATTTTTTTAATTATATTTTTGATAATTCTGAGTTTTTTTGAAGTTTTCATAATTTATTTCAATAAGTATTCCTGAAAATATTTCTCCGTGTCTTTGTGGTTAAAATTATTTAAATCAACCCATGGTCCGCAAAAGAATACACATCATTCCCGGCGATGATGAGATGATCATGAACCGATACTTCAATTGCTTTGACTGCTTCGACCAATTTTTTGGTAATCGTGAGATCGTCCTGGCTAGGGTTGGGGTTTCCACTGGGGTGATTATGGACAAATACCAATGCAGCCGCATCGTTCTCCAGCGCCCGCTTTACCACTTCACGTGGATAGACTGCCGATGTAGATAAAGTGCCTTCAAATAATTCTTCCATTTTTAAAATTTGATTTCGACCATTGAGATAAATAACCATAAATATTTCACGGTTTTTATCCCGGAGATTATGCTTTAAATAATCCATCACTTCATCGGCGGAACGGATAAAATCTTTATTGATAATTTTGTCTGAAAGATAGCGACGGGAAACAGCTTGGGCAATTTTGAGTCCGAATACATTATTGTCCCCAATACCATTAATGGATTTGAGTTCCTCTGCGTTGGCTTCCAAAACAGATTTAAGAGAACCAAATTGTTTCAAAGCATCCTTGGCCGCTTGTTTGCAATCTTTTCGGGGAGTACCTAAAGTAAGTAAGAGTTCGATAATTTCATAATCGTGAAATCCATCCAGACCGCTTTTCAGGAATTTATCCCGAAGGCGTTGGCGATGACCTTCGTTTATTTGCGGCGAAGTCACAGAGATTGTAGCGATTTTATAATTAATAACATATTGCTCTGTGTGTTATGCAATCCGCGACTAGTTTTTTAAACTCTCCAGTTTCAACTTGAATTCTCTGAGTTCACGTGTATTACCCAATTCAATTTCACCTGAATCCCATTTTAATTTGAAATCCGTTTCAGAATCGGAACCACCTTGTTTTTGGTATAATGGATACAAATCAGCATCTTCTCTTGGCTTCGAATTATGGAGTGTTGCAGTTAGTTGATAGGCAATATCTTCACAAATATCATCAATAACACGATTGGGTAAGTTTTTCTGGAGCAAACTTTGCTCAACGCGAGAAAAACGCATTCCTTTTACAACGTAATCTTGGTAGGCTTCCCACGCAAATGGCGCAACAGCTTTCACTGATTCCGCCATTGCATCAGAAAAAACTCGAATTTCGTATTGGGCATGACTGTCGGATCTCAGTCCAACAAAATGAAGCAGATTATGAAGATCGTTCTTCCAATACCATTCCGTATAAAGATTTACCGGGAGAATTGATCGGGCCAATTCACGGGCCACTCCTGCCTCATTCAATTCAGAATAAATTGCAAAACTGCGATCAGAAATTTCTTTAAAATAATCCTGAACTTTTTGTTTTAATTCTGGTGGCACTTCCCCCATCCTGCCCTGCTTATTTAAAGCCGACTGAAACTGAATATGTTCAGGGTCAGGCATATAAAACTCATCGCGCGCTTCTGAGTATCGAAGTGAATATTCGTTAATATTTGCCGTACGATGTCGAACCCATTGCCGGGCAACAAAAATAGGCATCTTGCAATGATACTTGAATTCCACCATTTCAAAAGGTGTTGTATGGCGATGGCGCATAAGATAGCGAATAAGTCCCCGATCTTGAGATGTTTTACTGGTCCCTTTACCATAACTCACGCGAGCCGCTTGTACAATGGCATCATCCCCACCCATGGAATCCACGAGTCGAACGAATCCTTTATCTAAACATTGGATTGCATCTTCTGGTATTTGTGTCATTTTTATTTATTATGTTAAAATTTTATATGTTTTATCCACTGCATCTACTTCACCGGCAATTAAACCTGGTTCAATAAGCGTCTTTTCTTGATTGAAACTAACAAGATTCCCTTTTAGGTCAATCAGTTTTCCGCCTGCTTCATTAATTATACAATTTCCTGCACAGATGTCCCATTCGTTTTTTGGACGAAGAGAAGCAAATATATCTGCTTTCCCAGCGGCTGTAAGCCCAAGCTTATACGCAACAGAGCCTACTGCCCTGAGTTCACCAAATGTACCATCATATGGCGCCCATAGCCCACGTCGTGTTTCAGAACGACTATTCAAAATAACCATATCAACCAAATTTACTTTTGAAGAACAGCGAATGGGTTCACTATTCAAAAATGCGCCCTCACCTTTGGCTGCCGTAAATGTTTCTTTGGTTACGGGGTTATAAAGAATACCAACAATCGGTTTGCCATTTTCTACCAAGGCAACACTAACCACAAAGTTTGGAACGCCTTCGATGAATTCTTTGGTGCCGTCAAGTGGATCAACAACCCATACCCTATCCTTGGATAAACGGTCCGGCGAATCCACAGTTTCTTCGGATAACCAACCATATTCTGGCCGGGCCCCCATTAAAATGTCCTTCAGACAATCATCGGCCGCATGGTCTGCTGTTGTAACAGGATTATGATATCCCTTATCACGAATTTCGTAATCCGCTTTATAATAGTTTAATATTACGCCACCTGCTTCAATAGCGGCATCTTTTGCGAGTATTAAATCAGAAATCATGGGGCGAAAATTAGGGCAAACAATTAAAGGTCACATCTTATTATTCGTACGTAAATTGATTTAATTGAAAGGAATAATTATGATAAGAAATATTTTAGCAGTGGTTGCAGGTTGGCTCAGTTGGGGAATAATTTGCAATCTTCTCCTCTTCCCAATTCTAATGAGTCTTTTTCCCGATCAATTTGAGAATACGGTTCCCACAACCAAGGGAATGCTTATGGCCAGTTTAGTCCTAACATTTATCTGTTCCATTATTGCAGGATATGTTTCTGGTTTGGTTGCAGCGACAAACCATCTTCGAGTTGTTCAAATTGCAGCCATAATCAATTTAGTATTTGCAATCGTTGTTCAAATTAGTTTTGGGGACACCATGCCCGCTTGGTATCACATTATCTTTTTGGCATCAATCATGCCCTTAATGATTATGGGTGGTAAAGAAAGAATTAAACGATTATGATTGACCTATCGCCTTTCGGAGGTAAACGATAAAATCTGCCATTTGGTGGTATACATCATAGCCAATATCTAAAATTTGGTCTGACCGAAAATCAGCAATTGGGATTTTCTTACTCACAATAAAATCTTTATATCGAAGCCATTCAATCTGGGGATGATCTTTAGGATATCCTTTTGGTGCAACTTTTAGACGGTTACCACCCAATTCCCCAAAAGTATTTATAAACCCGTCGTCTTTTACTATGGATTCAAATTGATTCGGCCATCCCACAATATATTCACGAATGGCCAATAATGTATCCTTATCTGGATGCCAAATACCACCGGCAATAAAACATTCTTCCGGGCCCACATGAATGTAATAGCCAGCACCCATGCGCTTTCTTCCACCGGGATTCATACTGGCACCGAACCAAGTCTTGTAGGGCGTTTTATCTTTAGAAAAACGCGTATCACGATAAATTCGAAATAAACAGTCTTTTGGTTCGGTTCCAATCATTTCAGAATCAAATTCAGAAATCCGAAACAAGAGCATCGCTACAAAATCGATAAAGTTTTGCTGGGCATCCTTGAACCTGTCCTTATTGGCATGATACCATTCCCGACGGTTATTATTCTTTAGGTCTGTTAGGAAATCAAATGTGGATTGGTCAATCATTGAAAAATGTGTTAAAGTCCTTTCGCTTCTTTCTAAATTAGTACTTTAACACTTTTTAAATATAATCAGTTTTTCGCGACCTTTTCGAGGGCCAATTGATAAATCCGGAAATTCTTCCTTTACAATTCCCCATCCTAAATCAAAAATAGATTTAACTTCATCAATCCTTGTCGCATAGGGTGGACCACCTTCTTCCAATGTTTTATCTAAAGGAAACCAGAGTCCAACTAATTGTCCACCCGGTTTTAATATTGATTTAACTACAGCTTCATATTCTACTCTTCGGCTTGGATCAATAGCACAAAAACATGTTTGCTCAATAATATAATCAAAAGTATTTGCGTATTTGTGTGTTAAAGAAAAAATATTAGCTTCGACAGCATTGATTTTAACTTGGGACGATTCCGCTAATGTTTTTAGTGCGACGATAGCCGATGGGGCAAAATCTACAGCTGTCACTTCAAATCCTTTTTGTGCAAAAACGATTGCATCATGCCCATGGCCACATCCTACGATACAAACTTTCCCTGGGTTTAACTTTGATGCCATTTGTCGAAATATTGGGGTGGGCCCACCTAAATCCCAGCCTAAGCTATCTGCCAAATATTTATCCTCCCAATACTGGGAATTGTTTTTACGATAATTCATCATTCACCATCCTGAAATTGGAACACGGATTCCAAAGGAACGCCAAACGCATTGGCAATTTTGAAAGCCAATTCCAGGGAAGGTGAATATTTGCCCCCCTCAATCGCAATGATGGTTTGACGGGTAACATCTGCTTTCGCGGCAAGATCTGCCTGAGTCATTTCATCTGCATCAAAGCGCAGACGACGAACATTATTTGTGATTGCAAGCTTTCCCATTTTTAAATTGTCTTTCGGTAATAATATAACTGAGTAATGGCGTTCCCAACGGAAGCTATTACCATAATTAATAACAAAAACACAACGATTGATGGATTAAAAACCATTAACGATTTATAATAAAATGGGTAGGATACAATTATCCCTATTAAAATGATTATGAAAAAGTGAAAAATTAAATATCCAATTCTGTATCCTTTCTTCTCACATAAATCATCTCGTTCATCCCTCTTTTGTGGTTTTACGAATTTGTTTATAAACCCAAATACGAGGATTGAATACAAAATAGAAATTATAATGGTGTTAATAATGATTTCTAAAAGAATATCTCCCTCATTTAAATCCATATATAAAACTTTTGGGAAAAAATAAATTGATACTAGAATATCTAATCCTAATTCACCCCAAATATTGAGTTCTCTATTTGAATAATTTGAAAAAAGATTCATTTGAATTTCCTCTGGCCTGCGAGTACGCCACCAATATAAGTAATTGCCATCAGCATGATTAAATGTGATATCTCAGGTTCAAAAGAAATGAGTTTAATGTCTTCCAACAGTTCATAGCTAAGACCACACACTAACCCAACACCCAGCGAAAATGCCATGGCTTCAAGTTGAATTTTTCGCATCAGTTCATCCAGCCCATTCAGATGCCGTTTGTTTGCCAATATCATTCCAAATCCAATCCCCAGATTAATGAGCACGCCTAGAATTGTAAGGGTCGTATTGAACGCCCAAAAAAATTTGGGGCCAAACACAGCCAATGCTGAAGTCAAAACCCAAGCGCCGGTCCAAAGTCCAACATGAACCGTGTTTATTTTAGTTCGAGTGGTAAGATCGCTAGATTCAGTCATTTTCTTTGTCATAATTATTAATCCTTTATTATAATTTTAAGAGTCAACTTGTAGAACTACTATATTTTAGTATTGATTATTGAGACCTTTTTCAAACTGATATATTCAATTTTCTTTTTGGCTTGAATTTTTATCCAAGAATCTCCAACTTCAAGAACTTTACCTTTAGTATTATCGGTTGCAAAACTGGAAGTTTGAATTAAGACTTCTTTTCCTTTTAATTCTTCTAACATAAGTCATTCTCCTTTATCAATAATTAGGGCAGAATGTATGATATATATTACTATAAGTAAAGTATTTTTTACATAATGTTAATAATCACTTACACTAAAGTATCGAGATTCAGGATGAGAAAAGTACCATCCACTGACAGAAGCGGCGGGATTCATGGCGCGACTTTCTGTCAACGTAATTCCTGTGTTTTCCTCAACATTGAGCAATTTCCAAATCTTATCTTTTTCTACATGATCCGGACATGCGGGGTATCCCGGTGCGGGACGAATTCCCTGATATTTTTCATTTATTAGTGAATCATTATTCATTGATTCATCAGTGGCATATCCCCAGAGTTCTTTCCGCATCCTTTGGTGAAGCCGTTCTGCAAAAGCTTCCGCCAGTCGATCCGCTAATACTTTAACCATGATGGCATTATAATCATCATGCTGGTTTTCGAATTCTTTTACGATGGTTTCGATTCCGTGGCCCGTAGTTACTGCAAATGTTCCAATAAAATCATCTTTCGGTGCAATAAAGTCCGCCAAACAAAAATTCGGTTTCTTCGCACCTTTATCTACCGTTTGTCGGGGAAATTTAAATACCACACCATCTGTAAATACGGATTCATTTTCCGCATAGGCAGGATGAATGCCTATCACGCCTTTTGCCGTAAGCAATTTTTCAGATACAATTCTTTTCAAAAGTGACTGACCGTCATCAAAAAGTTTTTGCGCTTCAACTCCATATTTGGAATCGGTCATTATTTTTGGATAAACCCCCTTTAATTCCCACGCGTGGAAAAAGGGAGACCAATCAATATAATCCACCAATTCGTCTAAAGGATAATCTTCAAAAACTTTTACCCCTTGAAATCTTGGTGTTGGTACTTGATATTGATTCCAATCAACTGGAAATTTTCTTTCTCTTGCTGTTTGGATATTAAGCCGCTTCATTTGGGGCCTTTTTGCACGTGCCTCTCTAATCTTGGCAAAATCTGCTTGTGTCTCCGATACTAGCGATTCTTTTTCATCCTCATTCAATAGTTTGCTCACAACACCCACGGCACGGGAGGCATCAATTACATGGATGGTTGGACCGGAATAATTTTCTTCGATTTTGACGGCGGTGTGTTTGCGGCTTGTTGTGGCACCCCCAATTAACAAAGGAATATCAAATTCAAGTCGTTCCATTTCACTGGCGACATGAACCATTTCATCCAAACTGGGCGTAATAAGCCCAGAAAGACCGATAATATCAGCCCCTTCAGCTTTGGCCGTAGAAAGGATTTTGTCCGACGATACCATAACGCCAAGATCAATAATATCATAACCATTGCAACCCAGTACAACACCTACAATATTTTTTCCAATATCATGGACATCACCCTTTACCGTCGCCATGACAATTTTACCGTTTGATTTTCCCGTGAGTCCCAATTCATCTTTTTCTTTTTCAATAAATGGCAAAAGGTGTGCTACAGCTTTTTTCATCACCCGAGCAGATTTCACCACTTGGGGCAGAAACATTTTGCCCGCACCGAACAAATCGCCCACGACATTCATACCATCCATGAGAGGACCTTCAATCACATGAATTGGACGATCATATTTTTGACGTGCCTCTTCTGTATCATCTACTATAAAATCGACAATTCCATCCACTAAAGCGTGGCTTAGACGATCCTGAACAGAATTCTCCCGCCAGGACAAATCCTTTTTCTGCGATTTTTTAACACCGCGATATTCATCTGCAATTTCAACCAATCTTTCGGTAGCATCATCCCTGCGATTAAATAGAACGTCTTCTACACGTTTTTTCAATTTCGGCGCAATTTCATCATAAACTGTAAGTTGCCCCGCATTCACGATTCCCATATCCATTCCGGCCTGTATAGCATGATAAAGAAAAACGGAATGCATCGCCTCGCGAATACCATTATTTCCCCGAAATGAGAAAGAAAGATTCGAGACGCCACCACTGATATGAACACCCGGAAGTGTTTCCTTTATCGTTTTAGTGGCATCAATAAATGCTTTTCCATATTCATTGTGCTCTTCAATCCCCGTAGCCACAGCAAATATATTCGGATCAAAAATGATATCTTCCGGGGCAAAACCAACTTCTTCAGTTAGAATCTTATAAGCATTTGTGCAAATCTCAACTTTCCGATCGTATGAATCGGCTTGACCTTTTTCATCAAAAGCCATGACAATTACGGCCGCACCATATTTTTTAACAATCTTAGCTTGCCTTATAAATTCGCCCTCCCCTTCTTTCATGGAGATAGAATTGACAATGCCTTTTCCCTGAAGATTTTTCAACCCTTCTTCCAAAACTGTCCATTTAGATGAATCTACCATGACAGGCACTTTAGCAATATCCGGTTCCGCAGCGATCAAACGAAGGAATGTTTCCATAGCTTGTTCCGAATCGAGGAGTCCTTCATCCATATTTACATCAATAATTTGGGCGCCATTTTCAATCTGCTGGCGTGCTACAGATAAAGCTTCCTCATAGTTATCTTCTTTGATTAATCGGCGGAATTTAGCCGAGCCGGTTACATTGGTTCGCTCTCCAATATTTACAAAATTACTCTCGGGACGAATCGTCACCGGTTCCAAACCACTCAATTTTGTTAAAGGATTAATCTTCGGAATTTCTCTAGGAGTGACTCCGTGGACTGCATCAGCAATTGCCTTAATATGAGAAGGCGTTGTACCGCAGCATCCGCCCACAAGGTTTACCAATCCGCTTTCGGCAAATTCTTTTATGATGGCGGCCATTGCTTCGGGAGATTCATCGTATTCTCCAAATTCGTTAGGCAACCCCGCATTGGGATAAACGAAGGAATAAATACCGGCAGATGTTGAAAGGTCATCTAGCCATGGACGGATCTGCTCCGCACCTAAAGCACAGTTAAGTCCGACTGCAGTTAAATCTGCATGACGAATTGAATTCCAGAAGGCTTCCACCGTTTGCCCCGAAAGTGTTCTGCCACTCGCATCGGTGATTGTTCCAGAAACTAAAATCGGAATATCGACTCCTCGATCTTCCATTAATGTTTTCACAGCAAAAAGCGCTGCTTTACAATTCAAGGTATCAAAAACAGTTTCAACTAAAAATAGATCAACACAACCATCTAAAAGTCCTTTTGCCTGATCGTAATATGCATTTTTCAACTCATCAAAAGTGATATTACGAAAACCGGGATCATTCACATCGGGGCTCATTGAAGCGGTACGGTTTGTTGGCCCTAATGCTCCGGCTACAAATCGCGGGTAGTCTGTATAGGATTTAGCGACAGATTTAGCAATTTTTGCCGCTTCAAGGTTTATCTCGTAAGCCAAGTCCTCCATGCCATAATCAAGCTGGGAAATGGCATTGGCATTAAAGGTGTTGGTCTCAACAATATCGGCACCAGCATCAAAATAGGCTTTGTGGATCTCACCTACAACATCGGAACGGGTGAGACTAAGTAAATCGTTATTGCCTTTCAAATCCTTTGGGTGATTCTTGAATCGATCTCCACGAAAATCTTTTTCCGAAAGGTTATAGGATTGGACCATAGTTCCCATGGCTCCATCCAAAACCAATATTTTTTCTTTAAATAAATCTTTAATCATTTGTCTTTCTTTCTAAAAGTAAAAAACCCCGATGCAAAAGTCGAGGTTAATGACCTTTTTAGCACCATTATTTTATGTCGCGGCAATAGGGAACAAATCACGACTGCCCAAAATTACCTGAAAAACTGAATCTATACCAATCCTTTAGTTATACCTTATATTCCTTGGTCAGTAGAACACCTATCCGTATTTTCCATGCTGGATGGCGATGAATTGAAGGTGCAAATCCAAAAAGTTTTTTCGGTCTGATTCTAGACCATAACAAAATAGTTACCGAAAATTTTCATCCTTCAGAAGATTAAATTCATTCATTCTGTAGAATTCTACCTCGGCTGAAGGGCCGACTGCTTTCTTCATTTCGTCTCCAATCCAAGATAATAGAAACCCTAAGTTGATAAATCTTTGGAGTTAAGATATGAAAAAAGAGATTTTTATCAGCGAGAGTATGGGGGAATCTCGAATTGCCATTGTTGAAGATGGTACACTCGTTGAAGTCTATGTTGAGAAGCAGGACCGCCAACGCATGGTGGGGAATATTTATAAAGGACAGGTTGAAAATGTCCTCCCCGGAATGCAGGCCGCATTTGTAGATATTGGTTACGATATCAATGCTTTCCTACCTTTCTCAGAAATAGAAAATTCCGCCTACCTTGCAGATGTGGATGAGGTTGAAAGCCGCCCATCTAAAAATAAAAACAGTAAGAATGGCCAACAGCGAAACCGAAAAAGGTTTCGTGATGATATTAGTGTCGATTTAAAAACCGGACAGGATATTCATGTTCAGGTAATTAAAGAAGCATTCGCCGGAAAAGGTCCCCGTGTTACAACTGAAATTGCCATCCCCGGACGTCTTCTTGTCCTAGTTCCCAATGCAAATTATATTGGAATTTCTAAAAAAATATGGGATAAATACGAACGTCGCCGTTTAAAGAAAATTGTCTCATCCTTGAAAGAAAAAGGCATGGGCGTCATAGTTCGAACTGTAGCGGAAGGCAAAAGTGAAGAACTACTTAAAAACGATTTCAATATCCTTGTTGAAAATTGGAAAAAGCTTCAGAATAAAAGTGAACGAGCAAAAGGTACAGCGATTGTTTATGAGGATTTAGAAACAGCTTCTAGTGTTATTCGGGATTTATTTACACCCGATATCAACAAAATTGCAATTGATTCTAAAAAGCTTTACCGAAAACTTCAGGGCTATTTGGAAGAGGTCTCCCCTAACATGGCCAATCGCCTAGAGCATTATAAGCTGAAACAGCCGCTCTTTGAAAGTATGGGGATAGAGAACGAGTTAGATAAACTACTCCGTCCAAAAGTTTGGTTAAAAAGCGGTGCCTACCTCATTATTGAAAAAACAGAAGCCATGGTTGTGGTGGATGTAAACAGCGGCCGATTTGTGGGTAAAAAGAACCATGAAGAGAATTCGCTTAAAATAAACCTAGAAACATGTAAAGAAGTTGCGCGCCAGCTTCGTTTAAGAGATCTTTCAGGTTTAGTAGTAATCGATTTTATCGATATGCGTGAAGAATCAAATCGTCGGAAGGTTTACTACGAACTTCGAAAAGAATTAAAGAAAGATCGAGCAAAAGTAGCCGTTTCACCTATTTCAGAATTTGGTCTTTTGGAAATGACTCGCCAACGAATTCGATTAAGTTTGTTGGATTCCATGAGTGAAGAATGTCCCACCTGTCATGGTGCCGGCCGGATCATGTCACGGGAAACACTGATCACTCGTATTGACCATTGGCTACGTCGATATAAATCAAAACACCGTAGTCTCAGGTTAAAATTAGAACTTCATCCTGAGATTGCTCATTTTATGAAAGATAATAAAAAAGCACTTCGCGGACTCATGTGGCAGAATTTCACTTACATCATTATCGAGGGCAATCCAGCTATTGCCCGGGATGAATTCAGATTTTTAAACACTAAGAATGGTCAACAAGAGATTGAGCATGTAGGTGTTGAAAACAAGAGAGATTTAACTTAAGTTCCTCGGCTTTTTTTGGAGAAAATATGTTTGCAATCGTTAATATAGCAGGAAAACAATACCGCGTCGCAGAAGGTGACAAAATTAAAGTGTCACTTCTTGAGGCAGAAGTCGGTAAAAAGGTCAAATTTGATAATGTCCTTTTGACGGATGATGGTAAAAAAGTTAAGGTTGGGAAACCAACTGTAAAAGGTGTATCCGTATCTGGTACTGTGCTGGATCATGGCCGTGACCGTAAAGTCATTATCTTTAAAAAGAAAAGACGTAAAGGTTATCGTCGGAAGAACGGACACCGACAAGACTTTTCATTGGTACAGATTGATGCAATTTCTGCATCAGCGCCTAAGAAAAAGGTGGCACCAAAGAAAACAGCTGATAAAGCTGAAAAGAAGAAAGATTAAATATGGCACATAAAAAAGGTGTAGGTAGTTCCAAAAATGGTCGCGATTCCAACGCTAAAAGGCTTGGGGTAAAAGTGTCTGATGGACAAAGTATCCTCGCTGGGGGAATCATCCTCAAACAACGTGGAACCAAATTTCACCC
>JABGTK010000138.1 GCA_018647265.1 Candidatus Neomarinimicrobiota bacterium
TAGCATACCCCACCCTGTATCCGTAACAGCCATAACATCATCATGCCCTGCGTGAACATTTAAAGAGTGAGATGTAAGGGCTCGGGCTCCAATATGAAATACAACTGGAAGCCGCTTGCCCGAAATTGTATAGAGGACTTCTTTCATTAAAACCAATCCCTGCCCCGATGTAAAATTGGTAACTCGCCCTCCAGCTAAAGCATAACCTTCACAAGCAGAAGCAGAACTATGTTCCGACTCAGATTCAATAAAAACCATATGGTCACCCCAAATATTGGTCCCACCATTCGCAATAACTGCTTGGTAACCAGACCCCATGGTAGTCGATGATGTGATTGGATACGCGCAGGCACCTTGTGTGATATGAGATTCAACCCAAACTACAATTGCGGCGCCGTCTGCTGTAGATTTAATTCCTGAATATTTTTTCATTAAATCCTCTAGTTTGATACACTAATAACTATTTATTTGTGATACATAATTTATAATATTTAGTGTTTATAAAAAGGAATTGAAAATCTTTTTCAATTTTGAATAATTTTAACATCATTTTTTTTAATTAGGGCAATTCAAAGGATATGGATTTATCTCTAACGGAAAGAACAGGTATCGGTGATTTCCTCACCACCTTATCGACTGTCGATCCGAATAATAACTGATTCATTGCTGAATGACCATGACTTGACATAACAATCATTTCTGCCTGATTCTCTCTGGAATAGTTTATGATTTCTTTAAATGGAATTCCTTCTAATAAGTGATACTCGGCAACACAATTAGAAAGATACTCCAATACTTCTAATTCTAATTTATCAGATAATTCGTTTCTATTCCTTTCTAATTCATTCGGCAGTGATAATTGTTGATAATAAACGGGTGGAACTATATTGGGGTTTAGCACATGAATTAAGTCAATTTTCATATCAAATCCCTCGCTAAGCATTATTGCTTTCTCATAAGCGACTCGCGCTGAAGCTGAAAAATCAGTTGTAAGAACTATTCGTTTCATTATTTTCTCCTTTTAATTTCGTTTTTTTATTTATTTAGTTTAAAACGGACTGGGACTGATATCCAAACACCAACAGGTATTTCTCTTTGCTTTGCAGGAATAAACCTTGTTTTTCTTATTGCATCACAAGCCGCTTCGTCTAATCCAGTATCTGGAATTCCTTTTATAACAATTGTATCCCTTACTCGCCCTTTCTTATCAACAAAAAATTGGACAAATACATCACCTTCAATCCCTGCCTCTCTTGCCATTTCAGGATAAATTAAATTTTTCTTTATGGCACTATACCCCCCTATGGGCATTGGTGGCTCGTCATAAGGAATAAATTTAACATCCGGACCATCCTTTGGCATTGGTGGCGGGGCATCTAAAACATCATATTCTTCAAAACTGAATTCCTCTAAAGTGAGATCATCTGAAATATCCTCTGTTTCCGCTGCAATAGGTATTGATGGTCTAGTAGGTCGCGGCAAATTTTCAAGCTTTTGATGGGTCAAGGGTATATCAATCTGGTCAATATCTTTATAAGTATATTCTTCAATGTCAAATTGACTTCCCGATAATTTTGGGTATCGTAAAAATAATACTGTAATAATAATTATACTTAAAAAAAATGATAATCGAGTAATGATAATTTCATTTTTCGCCATTTTAATCGAATATTGATGTTTTTTTATCACGATATTAGGACCATTTTATCTTTATTTAAATTACAGTATTAATTTATTAATAGCAATTCATTCTGCCGTTCTGAACGATAAAATACTTTTAAAATTCCTTGTTGAGTTTTAATGTAAATAACGCTTATTCTTTGCAGTTCTTTTTTTACAAAATCTAACGAAGTGAGGTTTAATCAATATGAGCAGTTTTGATTCATCGGTTATAAAAGATAAATGCCAACTTTATGGGCTTGTCACCCTACGCGTACTCATCGGTTGGCATTTTTTGTTCGAAGGAATTTCCAAAATAATTAACCCATACTGGTCGTCAGCAGCCTATCTTTTAGATTCAAAATGGATCTTTTCAGGATTAGCAAAAACGATTGTTTCCAACCCTACCCTTTTGGGCATTTCAGATTATGTAAATATGTGGGGACTTACATTTGTTGGTATTTCTTTACTCTTAGGATTATTCAGCCGCTATGGTGCTTTAATCGGAATGGTGTTCGTTTCTCTTTATTACCTATTTGCCCCACCCCTCCTCGGTTTAGAATATGGCCGTCCAGGTGAAGGCAGTTATCTTATTGTAAACAAAAACCTCATTGAAGCTTGTGCACTTTGGGTAATCTATTGTTTCCCCACCAGTCAAATCATCGGTTTGGATCGTTTCTTTTCCAAACTAGAATCAAATTAAAGGGAGTTTGTTATGAGCGATCAACCGAACAAACAAAATCAAACAAATTTAGAACGCCGAGACATTATAAAAGGTCTTGCCACTGTGCCCGTATTTGGCCTTTTCTTGGCAAACCTCTGGCGGAAAATGAGTCGTGATGCGGCCAAAAAAGCCAACCTGCTTTCCAACTTAATCCAAGAAAAATCTGCCCCCGCAGTAATTAGTGGATTGTCAGATAGTAAACATTTGAACATTGGCGTAATTGGATACGGCGGTCGAGGCGGTCATTTGGTCCGCGGTGCTGGATTTGCTACTCCGAGCTGGACAGACCGAGCTTCGGAAAATGCGCGAAAGAATAAACTGGACAAGGGATTTGCAACCTTCATGTCCCAAGAAGATTTGAATGTATCCCTTGTGGGAGTGTGCGATTTATTTGATGTAAATGCAAATAATGGTATTGCCGCTTCCGCCAATGAAGTTCGCCCCGGTAGCAAACCGAGTAAGTCTGCTGTTCGGTACCGTCACTATAAAGAATTGCTCGCCAATGATGAAATTGATGCGGTCATTATTGCCACACCGGACCACTGGCATTCCCGTATTTCTATTGATGCGGCCAAAGCTGGGAAACATGTCTATTGCGAGAAAGGAATGACCCGAACTTTTGATGAGGCAGTAGATGTTTACGATACAATAATAGAAACAGGAATTAAATTTCAGCTTGGTCACCAGAACCGCCAGGTAGAAGCAAATGAAAAAGCAAAGCAAATCATTAAACAGGGTCTCCTTGGTCCTATCAATATGGTTGAACTGACCACCAACCGAAACTCTCCATGGGGCGCATGGGTTTGGAATATCCACCCTGATGCCAACGCCAAAACGCTCGATTGGGACATGTTCCAGGAACCATCACCCAACAAAATTCCCTTTGGTAAAGAAGCACTAGAGCGTTTCTTCCGCTGGCGCTGTTGGTATGACTATGGCACTGGACTTTCCGGAGATTTATTCTCTCATGATTTTGATGCATTAAATCAGATTATGGACATTGGTATACCAAAATATGCATCTTCAACAGGTGGTATCTATTTTTACAAAGACGGCCGTGATGTACCTGACGTTTGGAATGCAACTTTGGAATATCCGGATAAGGATTTAACTGTTCTATACAGTGCTACCCTTTCCAGCAATAATCCTCGTGGAAACCGGATTATGGGTCACGATGCCACCATGCAAATGGGCGGTCAAAGCGGTGGTGGATCTGTCCATGGATTTGTAGTGACGGCAGACTCCGAATCCACCCAATATAAAGAACGGCTACAGAGTGGTATCATAAATCCGAAATACCCAATTTACACTTATTCGCCAGGGTCAAAACAGATTGATGGTGTAACATCAGCCACTTCTCGTTATTTCGCGAATAAGGGACTTCTTTACACCTATCGCGAAGGAAAGCGTGTGGACCCAACCCATTTACATATCAAGGATTGGCTCGATTCCATCCGCAATGACGGTACCCCAAAATGTAATATTGAAGTAGCTTTCCACGAAGCAGTGGCATGCCACATGGCGACCGAATCCTATTTCCAAGGTCGGCGAATCGAATGGGATCCTGTGAATCGCAAATTGATTTGACACTATAAACTCAGAAAATTAAATGACGAAAAATTCTCGATTGGGGACTATGATGTTCCTGCAATACGCCATTTGGGGTGCATGGTTACCCCTTACGGCAAGATACCTCTCCGCTAGTATAGCAGAAGGGGGACTTGGATTCTCCGGATCACAAATTGGCATGATCCTCGGTTTAGCCGGATCAATTGGCGCCGTTGCGGCACCTTTTATTGCGGGCCAATTTGCAGACCGATATTTTAGCACAGAAAAGGTTTTGGCTTTTTTGGTCTTTACCGGTGGACTTGTTAAATGGTACACATCGACACAAACAGATTACCAAGCGTGGCTCTACTTATCTATTCTATATAGTGTTTTGTATATGCCAACGCTAGCCTTATCAAATTCCGTAGCCTTTGCCCACATTGACGATGCGGAAAATTCTTTCCCAAGAATAAGAGTTTGGGGCACGATTGGTTGGATTGCAGCCAGTTGGGCCTTCCCCATGATTTGGCTCCAGCAGGATCTTTCGTTTCAACTTATGCCGCCATTTCTTTCCGGCGCTGAAGTCCCCAATGTGACAGCCCGTTTGGCAGATGCACTTAAATTTTCCGGATTCATTTCAATGACCTATGGCGCATTCTGTTTTATGCTTCCAAACACACCGCCCAAAGCAGATGCAGTTGAAAAACTGGCCTTCAAAAAAGCATTTTCTCTTTTCAATAATAAATCATTTCTCGTCCTTGTTTTAGCCAGTTTGGGTGTAAGTATTATTCACCAGATCTACTTTCTCCAGACGGGGCCATTCCTCTCGTTTATCGGGATTAAGGATAGTGCTATTGGTCCCGCCATGACCATCGGCCAATTTGCAGAAATCGCCACCATGGCCTACTTAGGATTCTTCTTAAAGCGCTTCGGTTTCAAGAAAGTTATCACCATCGGCATTATGGCCTACTTCGCGCGTTATGCCATTTTTGGCACATCCATTCTCCCTGCTTGGGTGATGGTTGTTAGTCAGGCCTTTCACGGATTTTGTTTTGCTTTCTTTTTTGCCGCCGGATTTATCTACGTGGATAAGCTTGCGGATGATGATGTTCGCCATTCTGCCCAAACGGTATTTGGCATTATCATTTTTGGCGGTGGCCCCGTTGTGGGTGGATGGCTCTCCGGGTATTTGCAGGAAATTTATACAGTCGGTGGGATTTTTAATTATTCCAGTTTTTGGTACACGCTGGCTGGAATGGGATTGGTCACGGGTATTTTATTTTTCTCCTTCTTCAACGTACAATTAAAAAAGAGTGATGAATAAGTATGGGTAAACAACGCATAGGTATCGGATTTATCGGTGGTGGCTTCATCACTCGTTTTCATATACAATCACTAATATCCGTACGGAACTGCGATGTGGTGGGTGTCATGTCCCGCACAAAAGCATCCGCTGAAGAATCGGCCAAACTGGCCCGATCTATCGGTGTAGGAGATAATGCAAAAGCATACGACACCATTACCGATATGATTGCCGACCCTGCTATTGATGCACTTTGGGTCTGTTCCCCGAACTTTGCCCGTATTGA
>JABGTK010000139.1 GCA_018647265.1 Candidatus Neomarinimicrobiota bacterium
AACCCCAGATGAGGCAAGAGTAGGCAGACCCTGCAACTGTTGCGTGACAACAGTATTGAACCAAAAATTATAGAATATTTGAAGGACGTACCTTCAAATGGCGATTTTAATGCACTTGCGGTTAAACTGGGAATGCACCCCGCAGATTTCGTCCGTAAAGGTGAAGCAGATTTTAAAGAAAACGGTATTGCCGATATTTTAGATGATGATGAAAAAATGTTTATTGCTATGAATCAATTTCCGAAAATAATGGAACGACCTATTATAGTTAAAGGTGATAAAGCTGTTTTGGGAAGACCGCCAGAGAATGTGATGGGGTTAATATAAATATTCATACAGACAGTGTCATTTTGACCCCAGACACGGAGTGTCGGGTGGAAAAATCTCAAGCAGGCGATCATGGGTCAACAAATGTTTGAGATACTTCTTCTTGATAAGATCAAGACTCAGTATGACCAATACAGAGGAGAGTTGAGAGAAAAACTATGAGCATTCGCATATTCATTACTGGCGGCACATTCGACAAAGAGTACAACGAAATTACCGGGAAGCTATATTTTAAAGATACCCACATGCGTGAAATTTTGGATCTTGGGCGGTCTAAAATTGATGTAAGTATTCGAACATTAATGATGGTAGACAGTCTAGATATGACAGACTCGGATCGGAATTTGATTTTAGATAATTGTAATCGAACGGTTGGGGATCAAATTATCATTACCCACGGCACTGATACTATGACCGATACAGCTAAAATTCTGGCCACAGGGCAGCTAGAAAAAACAATTGTCCTTACGGGGGCAATGATTCCATTTAAATTTGGCACGTCAGATGGTTTATTTAATTTGGGGAGTGCGCTGGGGTTTGTCCAGAGTTTACCCCACGGTGTTTATATTGTCATGAATGGCCGCTGTTTTGATTACGACAAAGTAAAGAAGAATAAAGAAACAGGTGTTTTTGAACCTTTATAATTTTTGACTTTTACCCAGGGATTTCATCAAATGGATATAAAATTGAATCCCCTTTTCATATGCTTTTACCCCGATTCGCTCATCGATACCGTGGATGCGTTTCATATCGCTATCATCGGTTTTTCCGATACCAGAAAATCGATAAATATTTGGAGAAAGATCCAAAAAATGTTTTGTGTCCGTTCCCCCGGGGCTGATACCTGGAACTACCACTACTTCCGGAAAAACATCATAAATATTTTGGGTTAGAAATTTGAATTGATCCGCTGTTGGGTCAGATACGGGTGCCGGTTCTCGGCCAAATTGTCCCTCTGGATGTTTTACCTCTACCCGCGGATCGTCAATAATATCTTTAACCATTTTTACAATACCCTCTGGCGTATCACCGGGGATGATTCTGAAGTTAATCATGGCCCTGGCTTGTGCCGGAATTACGTTATCTTTTATACCACCAGAAATAATGGTGGGCGCCGTGGTGGTGCGTATTACGGCACTACCTGCGGGAGATGATGAAAATATTCTCTCAATCAACCCTTCGAATAACCATTGATTGGCCATAATGACACGGGGTAAGAAACTCATTTCGCCACCGATAGCTTTAAACATAAGTTTTGTAGGTCCATCAAGTTTAGCGGGCAACGGGTTCGCCTGAAGTTTGGTGATGGCATTTGCCAAGATACCGATAGTTGTTTCTTTTTTGGGCATGGATGAATGGCCACCCGTTCCTGTCGCCACTAACTCCAAGGTCATATATCCTTTTTCACTCACGGCCACAAAGGCAACGGCTTTTTCTATACCAAATGATTTTCCTGAAGTAATACCGCCACCCTCATCCAGAATTAAATCGAAGTCGATACTGTTGTTCCGAAAATATTCTGCTGATTTTTTTGCCCCTTCATTTCCCCCAATTTCTTCATCATGTCCAAATGCAATATATATGGTTTGGGCGGGCTGAAAGCCATTGGATATTAGTTGATCTACCGATTCCATGATGGCAAATAAATTACCTTTGCAATCCATGGTTCCACGGCCCCATATAATCTCTTCATCAGCTTTGCCGCCAAATGGCGGGTGAGTCCATTGATCTAAAGATTGGCCATCAATGGGCACCACATCCATGTGGGCCATAAACAGAACAGGTTTTTTCAATGGTTGCGCCCCGTTCCACTTTAATATGAGACTATGTTTATTGATTGTGTATGACTCAAGTGTATTAAATACTCTGGGGAATTCTCGTCGGAGGTACCGGTTAAAGTTCACAAAATGTGTATAGTCAATTTTATCCGAGTTCATCTGAGATATGGTGGGGATTTTAATTCCACCAGAAAGACGATCAACCGCTTTTTGAATATCAATATTTTCCAATTTGACGGTGTTGCCCATGGGTCTTACAGTTTCAATATTATAGGTATTAAATAATAAAATGGCGGTTAAAACTGCTCCCAGTCCAAGAATTCCTTTTAAAACATTTTTCATTTATTTTCCTGCCAATCGATTATAATCATTTCAGTTTGTCTCGGATCAATGTAATCACAAGATTGCCCATTAAAAAATGCATCTTCTTCCAACATAATGGCTACTTCTTTATTCCATTCTTTTATAAATACTTTTGCATTGAGTTCAATGGAGTAGGCCGTATTTGGGAATAATGGATAATCGCCATTTACAGGAACCCCCTCCTGTTTGTCCCACATGCCGATAGTTGGCCCGGAACCATGACCGTAATAGCCAATGGGATGGGTATAAATCTGAGGTTTGATCCCTTCTGCCTTGGCTTGCTTTAAGGCGGATAAAAGCATTTCGTTTCCGGTTTGACCTGTTTTGAATTGGTCCGTAAGTATATTCTGCAATCTGTTTCCTACTGCTAATGCTTTGACCAAAAAGTCAGGCGCGTTGCTTTCGCCGGGCATAAGTACGTATGCATGCTGCTGAGTGTCGGTATTGAGCCCTAAGTATGTAATGCCAAAATCAACATGGAGTAAGTCCCCTGGGCGAATAACATTGTCAGCCTTATCTTTTGAAAATGCTTCCAGAAAATCAAAATTCTGTTGATCTGCTCTTTGAATATCAACAGTGGGGTGAAACCATGTAACAAGGTTCAGGTCGCGGATACGTTCCCGATACCACCACACCACATCATCGGTGGTGGTTACCCCTGGCGTAATTACCTTTGCAGAAAAGCCTTCTTTAATGATATCGTGGGCAATGCGGCAGATATCAGGATAGATTTTCATTTCTTTCGCACTACGTGTTTCCAGCCATCCGATGGCGACTTTTTCAGCACTTACAATTCGTCTATGATATTTCCGCGGTAATGCTTTTTTGAATAGTTTATATTCCGTTGATGTCAAGCCATCGGCTTGGGCAAAGAATTCACTTTTATTGAGCCCAATTGTTTGGGGGTTTTTAGTTTTAATCAAGTCAGCCAGTGCTTTGTATTGATTCGGCTGTACTTTCGGATCCCAAGCTTTTTTAAATACCTCTCCTACATCATAACGAGCTACGGCATAAGTTTCTAGCGGTTGGCCATCCCCGGGATTATGGATTACTAAGATTGTCCGACGTCGGGCATTGAGCCAAGTTGCTGGAAGCATCGTACGGATTACAGGATCTTCATTGTATTCCCGAGCGATGATGATCCACATATCCAGGTTATTGCGCGCCATGATTTCTGGCAGGACTGTATCAAAACGATCCTTTAGCAATGCGTCCCGCACTGGTGCTCTTTCACGCATGGATAGAATATTTGACATAAGGTTGTCAGCAACAAGGACGGAAGAGATTAGAAAAATGAATAAAAAGTTTTTCATGGAATATTTTCTCATAGTAATTGTTTTTGATTAGGTATCATTTATTTAAAAGGGTGAAAATTCGATTGCCAATCTGACTGCGCAAGAATAAATCATGCAATGGAAAAAGGAAATTTCCTTAGTAATATGGAAATAACAACGAGACGCCTTAAAAATGATTTACAAATGCACATCATGTCACCAAAAGATTAATGACCCCCCGGTACCCGTCTGGTTGTGTCCCTGCGGCAAACCACTCGAAGTTCATTATGAAGGGGAGAGAGAGGTGCGGCCAATTGAGGTTGATTTAAAAGAATCATCATTATGGCGGTATGAATCCGTGTTACCCCAAATAAAGGAAAGGGTAACTTTAGGCGAGGGTAAAACGCCCCTAATTTCAGTTGGAAATAATACTTATGTAAAAGATGAAACGGTGAATCCCACTGGCTCTTTCAAAGACCGGGGTATGGCTTTGGCTGTTTCCATGGCGAAGGCTCAAGGGGTTGAAACTATTTGTCTACCATCGGCGGGGAATGCAGGGATTTCAGCCGCGGCTTATTGTCAAAAAGCAGGGATTCAATGTAATGTATTTCTCCCGGAAATAATTCCAGAATCGTTTAAAAAAGAAACAGATCGATATGGGGCAAATCTTGTTTTAAAGGGACAAACAATTTCTGATGCTGCCAAAGCAATGCAAGAGGCCAAAGAGCCGGGATGGTTTGATATATCGACATTAAAAGAACCATTTCGTGTTGAGGGGAAAAAGACATTGGGTTATGAAATTGCAGAACAAATGAATTGGTCTTTACCTGATGTTATAATTTATCCCACCGGCGGCGGTACGGGATTGATAGGTATGTGGAAAGCATTTAAAGAAATGGTGGGAATGGGATGGATATTAGAACCGCTCCCCCGTTTGGTTGCGGCTCAGTCTGATGGTTGTGCGCCGGTGGTTAAAGCCTTTCAAGCCATGGAAAAATCAACTGAATTCTGGGAAAATAGCGAGACGGTAGCATTGGGCTTAAATGTTCCAGGTCCTTTGGGTGGCCGTTGGATATTGGAGACACTATCAGCTTGTAATGGAATTGCCGTGTCAGCAAAAGAATCAGAATTGGAAATGATGACGGATGAATTTCGGGGAGAAACCGGTATTAATGTTAGCGCAGAAGGTGGCGTTGTATGGGCAACGTATAAAGCGTTGAAAAAAACAGGCTGGATCGGATCAAATGATAAAACAATCCTGTTTGCTACTGGAATAGAGCGAGGTTGATATATCGAACATAAAAATATTAAATTGTTTCCTAAACGAGCAAAGGCATTTATGTTAAAACGCTTCACCCAAACTATATTGGTTCTTTTTTTCGGATTTGTACTATCCTCATGTGACCCTATTGTAAATGAATTCAATGACGTAGAGGATGCAATCATGTATAGAGCAAATTCCATGACTGAATTTACCGCCAAAGATACGGTTAAGGTTATGACATGGAATATTCGTTTTGGCGTTGCCCGGTTGCTTTTTTTTGGTGACGGTTGTGGCGACAGGGTCATTATTAAAAAAAGCGAAGTTTATGAAGCACTTGAAGCGTTGGCTGAAAAAATAAAACAGGAAGATCCTGATATTATCCTTTTTCAGGAAGTGGATGTTCAGTCCAAGAAAACTGCTTATATTGATCAAGCACAATGGCTTTTGGACAATACCGATTTTAATTATGGTGCTTATGCCTCCATGTGGGAATCGCAAATTATTCTAGCAGATGGACTGGGTCGTGTTAATACTGGAAACCTGATTCTATCCAAGTGGAAACTTGAGAATGCAGAACGGTACCAACTGGCACTTCGCGGGGATCAAGACAACCTAACTAAGTATTTTTATCTTCGGCGAAATGTACTCAAAGCTACAGTTGCTATGCCGGGGAAACCATTCGTCGCCGTTAATACCCACTTAACAGCATTTGCTACGGATGATACCAAACAAAAACATATTAACGGATTCAAGGCTATCCTTGATGGTATTGTTGCAGAAGGTCAAAGTTTCGTAGCTGGTGGCGATTTAAATGAAGTACCCCCCAATGCGTCAAAGTTGGATTATTGCATTGAAGATCAATGCGATGGGGAAACTTTCCATACCTTCGATGAATCCTACCATAAAGAAGCCAGTTTCTTTGGTTCAGAGGTAACGTGGCTGGAACCTTTTTATAAACAATATAAGTCTGCCATTCCTTTGAATATTTATGGCACCAATGAATCGGAGCATTATACCCATAGTGTTGATATTAAGCTTACACTGGATCGAAAATTAGATTACCTATGGACCAACACAAGTTGGATTAATGGTATCACCCATCAGGAGGCTGTGAAATTATCGGATCATATACCGATTAGTGCAAAGTGGGTGGTGAAATGAGAAAACTCATTCACATTCTTCTAATCTTTTCCTGGGGATGGACCCATGCCCAGTGGGAGGGTGAAACAGCCAATGTTATGGAACCGGGCCGGCGGGAAATTGGTTTCTTTACTCCACTTCGGTTAGGATTAAATAATGGATCTGAAATTTCTATTAATAAATTTATTCTTTTGCCCAGCGTTTCATATAAAACAGAAATGTCCCAACTCTTGGGTTGGAAAAGAGCCTATCGATTGCAAATTGCTTATCCAACAGCGGCCATGCGTTGGCTTCAAAGTCCGGTGGGAATGAAATTGGGTGAACCGGATATGTTTGCCCTGATTTCACCGGAATTTACCATACCACAAATGTTATCGGTATATGGCGAAATGATTGGGACGAGTGGAACGTCGGAGGCTGGTCAACTTACCCTAATTGCAGGGGTGGGAATAGGAATAAACGGGAAAGAATTACCAGATAGGTATACAGTAGATTTGCCCATTATCTATCCACGCCTTTCTGTCTATTATAATGGAATTCTAGTAAAAGTTGGTGGCGAATACATAAAGCAACTCAAAGGACGATGGTCCTATATAATGGATTATGATATGTTTCTTATGCCCGGCGGTGAAGGCCGTTTTTCTTTTGAACACAAAAGCCTTTTAGTGTGGACAAAAAATGAAAGATTTTGCCTTTTCTTCGGTTATAAGCTCGTTGCCGGAGAATATCCTTTTGGGCCTCAGGCACATTTATTTCCGGCACTCGATTTGCAATTTGGTTGGTAATCTGTTCCGCACATTCTCACTGATTATATTCATCTCCTTTTGTTTCGGGCAAGGGGGTATGCCGGAGAACAATTTGGCGAATGAACTTGGATGTGGTAATTGCCACGGCGGCGCATCGGCATCAAGTATTATTAAGAACCGTGCCCCGGACCTTAGTTATGCAGGGTTGAAATATAATGAAGCATTCCTATTTGATTATTTAAAGTCCCCAAAATCCATTCGCAAAAATATTGGAAAATCACGTATGCCTGATTTTGAATTTTCTGATGATGAAGCGCTTGCTTTGACGAAATATCTCATGACCAGAAAGAATCTCCCCCATGGCCGGACGTTGAGTCAATCACGGATTAGAAATAACGATAATGGGTTTAACCTTATTCATAACGAATTGCAGTGTACGGCATGTCATACGCTAAATGGTGAGGGAGAGGAAAAATCGACAGATTTGACAGAAGCGGGGGTACGGCTACAACCCAATTGGTTGTACGACCTTATTCTGAACCCTTCGTCATATGTACCTCGTGAATCCCCAATGCCGAGCTTTTTTAACAAGGAGGATCCAACGGTCCTAAAGACAATAAAAACAATAGTGGGGTATTTGGGGAACATTGGGGAAATAAGAGGAAAAACCCTTAACCAAAAATTAAATACTGCTATTAAAGAAAATGCTTCTGTCACGAGCAGAATGGGCAGGGATATTTTTCTTTCTCAAAATTGTCAAGCATGTCATGATATGACAGGAGAAAACAATTGGTTTGAAAACCATAATGCGCCGGATTTAACCCATCAACGGATGAAAACACCTTCAGGTTGGTTACTTCAATATCTAAAAAATCCTTCACCAATTAGGCCAAATGGCTACTTTCCGGGGACTGGCAGTCGGATGCCGAATTATAATCTGAGTGAATTAGAGGTTGAAGTTTTAGGGGATTGGCTTGGTGGTGCCATTTCAAAAACAAAATTACTAAAAATATCTGATTTTCAATCTGATAAGGTTGAGCGGTTATTAAATGATTTTCTGCCCTGTTTGGGTTGTCATACACTCAATGGCAACGGTGGAAAGATAGGACCAGATCTTAGCAATGTTGGGAATCGACTTACAGATGGGTTTATTAAAATGGCCATTCAAATGCCCCATATGGTTATGCCTGAAAGCATAATGCCCAAAACTGCCATGGATCCAAAAATGATACCACTAATCCAATCTTATTTTGCCCAAAGTGCTTCAAACAAAAGAGTTCAATACTTGAATCTCATTCAAAATCGTCCTTATCCAATTGAAAATAAATATATCGCTAACTGTGCCTCATGTCATGGATCCAAAGGAGATGGGGCGGGATTCAATGCAGCATATCTCCCAATAAAACCTGGTGATTTTACTAATGGAAAATTAATTGGCCAAAAAGCAGACGACACACTTTATGATACAATTCATGTAGGCGGGCGCATAATGAATAAAAGTAATTTTATGCCGGGGTGGGGAGAAAAATTGAGCCAAAAAGAGATTGTTGGTTATGTACAGACAATCAGAGACTTTTGTGATTGTGAGCAGCCGGGCTGGGCGAAAAAGTAATAATATTTAAATGATAGTATTTAAAAAAAGACTGATATTTTCAGTTCTTTTCTTCAATATTGCTTTAAGCCAACTTCAGGATTTTATTGGTTCAGATATATGTAAATCCTGCCATCCAGATCAATTTGAGTTGTGGAAGGAATCAACGCATGGCCATGCCGGGGGTGCGCCATTTACTTCAGATATAAAAGCACCTTTTAATGGTCAAAAAATTGACCTTAAAGATGGCTGGTTTTTACCATTTCAACAAGATAATCGCTACTTTTTTCTTGCTCAGGAAAACGGATTCCCGGAAGTCAAATATGAAGTAAGTGTTATAGTAGGTAGCGGACATTTATATGGTGGCGGAACCCAAGCTTTTTTTAGTGTTTTTCCTGATGGTACAATGCGACTACTTCCTTTTGATTATCACCCAGAAAAGGAAACATGGTTTTTTGAGACAAATAATTTATCCGGATGGGTTCCGGCGTCGAAATCCCTTTCCATGAGAAAGTTAGCTGAGTGGCCTCCCAATCGGATGATGGGGGGTATTTTAGAAAAACAAAACTGCCAACAATGCCATGGAAGTCAAATCATCACTACATTTGACCCCAATCAGGGAAAATACAAAACTTCATTTACGAACTTATCAATAAACTGTGAATCCTGTCACGGCCCCGGACAAGAGCATGTATCTTTAATGCAATTTGATCAAAGTATTGTAAAAGGATATACAGGCATTCAATCTTTAAAAACGCTTTCAAAAGATAAATCTATTGAAGTGTGCGCACAATGTCATGCACTGAAAGATATGATTCGTCCGGGATACTTACCGGGGAAAGATTTTGATGATTATTTTAGTGTAAAATTTTCAATGTTGAGTGGAAATCCCTATCATCCAGATGGACGAGTGAAAGCTTTTGGATATCAGCAAAACCATATTTTTAGTGATTGTTATCTAAACGGATCCATGACATGTATCGATTGTCACAATCCACATTCAAATGGCTATCAAGACATAAATCGAAATCCATTAATGGGGCGGTTTGATAATGGACAATGTGTCTCTTGTCATGTGTCGAAAAAAGAGAAAATTTCTATCCACACTTTTCACAAAACTGAATCTGAAGGAAGTCGGTGTACTGCATGTCATATGCCATTCCAACAGCATAAAGCAGTTGGAAATAAATTAAAGTTTGCAAGGGCAGACCATACAATAGCCATCCCTAGGCCAATACTAGATCAGCAGCTTGGGATAAAAAACGCATGTCAACAATGCCACGATGATATGACCATTCAATTACTAAATGATCAAATAACAAAATGGTATGGTGAGTTGAAACCACTTCATCCATTAGAATCTGCATTGTTTTCATTTCAAAATGGTAATGTATCAGACGAAGGGTTTTTAAATCTCTTTGGATCAAACGCTGATCCAATTCCACAGGTTTTTGCAGGAATTTCAGCAGCATTTATGTCTAAAGAAGCAATTACCATTTCCGAAACGGCAGTGAATCGATTAAAAGGATTAAGTGAAAATAAAGATTTAGATATACAAGCATTGTCACTGGCGTTTCTTGATGCCGTTAAAGGCGATGATCAGGAAATTGAAAAATTTATTATTCATAAATTATCACAGGCTGGTAAAGATCAACGAAAAATTAGAACGCGCTGGAGTTTGGCGTTGGCATA
>JABGTK010000140.1 GCA_018647265.1 Candidatus Neomarinimicrobiota bacterium
ACTATTATATTAAGCTAGGTTTTGATTTTGAAAAAGAACCCTTTTCCATTTCCGGTAGTGAGTTTATAAAAGATTATATGGCGCGGCATCATGAACCGAATTTGCATAGAGGGTCGCAAAGAGCATTGCAGTATTTTAAAAACCGTAGATTTACCCAATCCTTGCTTTCTGCCGCCAGCCAATTCATGCTGGATGACATTCTGCAGTATCATGATATTCGGGATTATTTTATTAAGATTATAGGCCAGGACAACCATTATGCTGAAGGGAAGGAAGCAGCAGGCAAGGCCTGGGTGGATGAATTGCATTATGGTCCCCATGAAGTTTTATTTATTGGTGACACAATTCACGATCATGAAGTGGCTGAAATTATTGGCGCTGATTGTGTATTGGTGTCCAATGGCCATATGAGCCAAGAAAGACTTAAAAAAACTGGTTCGCCGGTATTCAAAAATTTAAATGAGATAATCGGCTGGATTAGTCAGTAATTTAATTTTTCAACCAAAAAGAAAATATTGTAAATAATCTATCCCTATTTGGATAACTCAATTCATAAATTATCGGTAAGCAAATATTAAAAAATATGAATTCTTATTTTACAATTAACGTCTGTGTCGCCAATGTGTACAGCAATAATGATTTTGATTCAAGCGTTTTAACCCAAGCGTTGTTGGGCGAATCATGCTTGATTTTGGACGAAGTACCAAAATGGGTTAAAATCCGTCAGGAAGATGGATATGAAGGATGGATAAATCGGTTTTACGGCATTATCTCAAATAAAATTTATGATTCAAATAATATCTGTGATGATCTGAATCATGTAGTTTACCAAGACAAAGGTCTAACCATTCCCATGAGAGAATTAACTTTTGGTAACCAATTAAAAACAGAAAAATTAAAGGACTGTTTAAAGGTAACATTACCCGACGGATTTATAGGTTGGACTTCATGTAAAACAAGACAAACTCCAAATAAAATTGATAGAGAATCTCTGTTAATTCTTGCGCAAAATTTTTTAGGATGCCAATATCTTTGGGGTGGAAAATCCCCCAAGGGATTTGATTGCTCCGGATTAATTCAAACGGTTTTTCATGCATTTGGTATCATGTTGCCGAGGGATTCAAAAGATCAATCAAACTATTTTATCTCTAGTTTAATAGATAAAAATAAAGCCAAGATGGGAGATTTACATTTTTTTGGTGTTAAAGGAAAAGTCTCTCATATAGCCATTGCAAATGAGAATGGGAAGTATATTCATTCTCAAGGATTTGTTAAAGAAGAATCATTTAATAAATCAGATATTAATTTTAACGCAGATTTGTTTAATACACATTTACATTCTGTATCAATAGAAAATATTTTATCAGTTGATTAAACCACCAGCTCTAAGACCAAAAAGTACTATTGGAATAGTCAGCCCATCTTCATGGATGAATGAATCCGACCTAAAAACAGCCGTTTCCGTTTTTGATGAAAAGGGTTATAATCTTATTTTGGGTGAAAGTGTATTTTTAAAAGAGAATACTTATGCAGGAACACCTGCTCAACGGGCGAATGATATCAATGGCATGTTTGCCAATCCCGATATAGATACGATTATCTGTGCTCGTGGTGGATATGGTGCTAATCGTGTTTTGCCCCTTTTGGATTATGATCTCATCAAAGCGAATCCGAAAATATTTATGGGTTACAGTGATATCACTGCTTTGCTACTATCAATCACCCAAAAAACTGGGCTTATAACTTTTCATGGTCCCATGCTTACCTCTTTTAAAAACGGAATGATTAATTATAATTTTAATCAATTAGAAAGAACTTTATTTGGTCAGGAGTCCGTAACCATCCAATCGCCACCTGATTTACAGATGAGGACATTAATCCCTGGAATAGCAGAAGGGCCTATTTGGGGAGGAAATATGTGTCTTCTTGTAAATCGTATTGGAACAAATGATCAATTAAATACAAGTGGTAGCATTTTATTTTTGGAAGATATTGGTGAGTATAAATATGCATTCGATCGAATGTTGATTCATATGAAAGAGGCGGGAATGTTTAGTAATATAAAGGGTTTAATAATTGGCGAGTTAAAGGACATGAAAGAACAGAACATAGCATTTGGAAAATCAACGGATGAAATTGTTATGGATGTTTGTGGCGAATTGGAAATTCCAATTATATCTAATTTCCCATGTGGGCATGGGAAATATCAGGTGACACTTCCCCTTTCGACCGTGGTAAAATTGGAAGCAAATTCTGTTTCACCAACATTAACTTTTTTAAATTCATTCGTTAATTAAGGAAAATATGCTGAATTACATTTGGTTTGGAATGATGCTGATTGGAGTGGTTGTCGGCGCCATGACTGGGAATATTGATGCTGTAACTCAAGCGGCAATTGATATGGCGAAAGTTGCGGTGAATTTGGCAATTGGTTTAATTGGAATTATGGCCCTCTGGCTGGGTATTATGAAAATTGCAGAAGAATCGGGATTGATTCGAATAATCGCTAAGGGATTACGGCCTATCACAATTCGTCTTTTTCCTGATGTACCTGAAGATCACCCTGCAATAGGATCAATCGTTTTAAATATGTCTGCTAATATATTAGGTTTGGGTAATGCTGCCACACCACTTGGACTTAAAGCCATGGAAGAACTCCAGGAATTAAATCCAAGTAAAGAAACAGCAACCAATGCGATGGCAATGTTTTTGGCATTGAATACATCAAGTGTTCAATTAATTTTGCCTGCAACAGTAGTTGCCTTGATGGGATCATTCTCTAGTCAAATTTTTATTACCACAATCGTGGCAACTACTATGTCCTCCATTGCCGCTGTAGTCGCTGTTAAATTTTTGGAAAAACGAAATCGTTTTTCTATCGTGAGCAGGGGTGATGCATGATTGATTCATTTGTGACTACAATTAATGAATTTTCTAAATACATTATTCCATTTCTTCTAGTTGGAATTCCCTTTTATGGATTGGCTTTTAAAAAAGTAAAAGTATATGAATCCTTTGTGGAAGGAGCGAAAGATGGCTTCACGATTGCTGTAAGGATTATACCATATCTTGTAGCCATATTGGTAGCTATTGGAATGTTTCGTGCTTCTGGTGCATTGGATTTATTACTCAATTTTTTATCACCGGTCTTATCTTTAATAGGATTTCCACCAGAAAACCTTCCCTTGGCATTGATGCGTCCGTTATCTGGAAGCGGTTCTTTAGGACTTTTGACCGATTTGATAAACCAGCATGGGCCAGATTCACTTATAGCAAAAATTGGAGCCACTATGTTTGGATCCACAGAAACAACCTTTTATGTTTTAGCTGTTTATTTTGGGTCAGTCGGGATTCGCAAAACTAGGCACGCATTAATGGCGGGACTTTTTGCAGATGCAGTGGGTATAATAAGTGCGGTATATGTGTGTCGTTTCTTTTTTGGGTAAGAAACTGACAAATATTATTGGTTAGTGTAGAGAATATCCTAGAATCTTAAACCTAGTGCAAGGCGCTGGACATTTTTTAATCGTCCAAATGCGGAATAAGAATAATCTATTTTAAGCATTGTTGCGGATCCTCCAACCCTATAATTGATTCCGCCACCAAATGTGAGTCCTTCTTCTGAATCCTCACGGAATAAAGTTGTCATCCCACCCCTTAAAAAGAAAGTTTCTGCCAGGGCATATTCAAACCCCGCATTTACCCATTCCACATTGTCGTTGGGGTGTAGAGCATCTACGGCAAAGCTGAGTCTCATTTTTTCTGTTTGTATAATTTCACCCGAGAGACCCACCCGGAATAGAAGTGGTAAAGGAAATTCATCTGTTTCATAGGATGCATTAACAAATTCAACATTCCCTCCATTATCAGGATCGGGGTCCACGCTGAACTTTTGATCCCGCCCAGACATTTTCATATCAGATCCATAATTAGAAAGACTGGCTCCAAGGCGAATACCGTTGAAAGGTGTCACAAATAATGCGCCAAGATCGGCAGCAATAGAAGTTGCGGCAGCATGCCAAATACTTTGTCGGATATATTTGATGTTACCACCAATAGAAAATTGGTCTGTTAACTTTCTGGCATAACTTATAGTCATAGCCAAGTCACTGGCATCAAAGAATTCACCAGTTCCATTTGGCTTTTCTACTGTGCGTACCAAATCCTCTGGGACTGTCAGGCTGGTCATGCTGAAACCGATTACCCCAACGCGTTTTAAATTGATGGCAAAAGCGGCATAATTAAAATTGATACCAGCAAGCCAATCACTGTTCATAAACATAGTTTCCATCCGGTCAATCGATGCCAACCCTGCGGGATTCCAATACATCGAACTAATATTACCTCTCATTGCTGTGAAGGCATTTCCCATAGCAGATGCTCGGGCATCGACACCAATTTTCAGAAATTGAGCTGCAGTGGTACCAGTTTTTGTGATGGACTCCGTATTGTCCAATTGGGCTATGATGAGGGAGGATAAAAATAAGAGGAGGATGAAGCGTTTCATTTTATGACAGCCATCCTTCCAATTTTTTCACCCAGTTTTCCAGCATCCACATGGTAGATATAAACACCATAAGCGATGGGGAAATTATCTTTGGTAGTTAAATCCCATGTTTCTTGCCCATCATCAAAAGTGGATGAATGTAAAATTTCTTTCACCAATTCTCCCGTGGTGGTATATATCCGAATCGTACATTCGTGGGGGAGTTTGTCAAAATATACTCTTCGTGGACCACGATCTCTGGGGTTTTGCCTATCCAATGGTTCAAGAACATTCGTAACAACATATGGATTTGGGACAACGCGAATATCTTCCAAAGCATCAGTAGCTAATTGAGGGTCAATAATTGAAGCTACCGTTTGGAACTCATAAATATCGTCTGCTTTAAAAGGCCGATCTGTAGCAATATAATATATATCGCCTCCAATGGGATGGGTGACAACTATATCTTGGGGTGAATTAAAATCAATTTGCCAGGAAACATTAATACCGTTTCCTTCTTCGAGTATGACCACACTTTCACCGAAATCCCATGTCTTATTTCTAATCTTATAATC
>JABGTK010000141.1 GCA_018647265.1 Candidatus Neomarinimicrobiota bacterium
AATACGCATTGCTTGGCTCAAGGTTTTTCCTTTTTTGTAGGGTCGATCCCGAGCAGTTAATGCTTCAAAAATATCCGCAATAGCCATGATCCGCGCTTGAACGGACATTTGACTTTTGGTCAATCCCATGGGATAGCCCGTACCATCCAGTTTTTCGTGGTGGCCACCGGCAAATTCTGGCACATTTCGTAAATGTTTCGGGTATGGCAATTCATTTAACATATTAATCGTAACAACGATATGATCGTTAATGACCTTCCGTTCTTCCGGTGTTAATGTCCCCCGTGGAATAGTGAGGTTATAGACTTCGTCTGCTGAAAGGAAATTTTCCATTTTGCCATTGGGCTTCCAGCGGTAATTCTCAATTTGGCGAACACGATCCTTTTTATCGCCGGACATAAATTCACCGCCCACATTGGTTTCTTTCACGAATTCAAGATCACTTTTTAAAGTTCCCATTTTTTTGCGATGAGATTTTTTGAGATCTTTAATTTTATCTACTTTTTCATTGGCAGAGAGGGATTCATCCCGTTCAATCTTGAGTTCTTTTTTCAGGCGCTTAATTTCTTCATCACGCTGTAAAACACCAAATCTTGTTTCAACTTCATTCACGCGGTCATAGATGGTTTCTAACTTAGTGCTTTTATCCACCACAAATTCCGGAGTGGCTACCTTCCCACAATCGTGGAGCCAAGCGGCGATTTTCAATTCGTACATTTCTTTTTCGGTAAAGGCCACATCTGCAAAAGGACCATTTTTAGTTTCCTGCACTGCATCGGCCAGCAACATGGTAATTTCTGGAACGCGGGCGCAATGACCACCGGTATAGGGCGATTTTGCATCAATGGCTGAGGCAATAAGTTTAATGAAGGATTCAAATAAATTTTCTAAATCTTTTATCAGGTTTTTGTTGGTAATGGCTACAGCAGCTTGGCTGGATAAGGCTTCTACCATTTCCTGAACATCAGAGGCAAAAGAAATGATCTTTTTGGATTTTGTATCTTGGGCATTCAAAAGTTGTAGAACGCCGATAATCTCATCTTCGTGATTTTTTAAAGGAACGGTGAGGAATGATTGGGAATGGTAACCGGTTTTTTCATCAAACATTTTGGTGCCGGAAAAGTCAAACCCTTTGGCCGTATAGGCGTCTTCAATATTCACTGTTTCACCCGTGAGTCCCACATAGGCCGCAATCATGGATTTATTGGGCTCTCCATCATCTGTATAAAGTTTTATGGGGTAAAATGGAATATCCTTCCCCGATGTACCCCCCATGTGGAATTTGAGAGAATCAGTCATCATGATTTCAAATCTTAGTCGTTTATCGTCAGTCATCATGTAGAGCGTACCACCATCAGAATTGGCAATCCGCTTGGCTTCCAGCAAAATCATCTCCAAAAGTTTATTCATATCCTTCTCTTTGGAGAGCGCTAAACCAATATTGGACAAATTGCTGATTTGTTGTTCCAGGTCAGTAATATAGGATTTTACAGCCTTGGGCGCATCCGATAGATATTTGACTACCTCAGCTTTAGACAATTCTGCCCCACTGTATTTAATTTTTGATGCACTCATGAATTCGTTCCTCTACTTGAACTTTGGTGAACTTACAAAATCTATCATTCAACCTCCAAGTATATGTGGCACGAATATAGGTGACATCCATCTGATGGTTACTATAAAAATCGTTGTCATCCCGTATGGTTGCGAAGATTCTTATACATTGTTGTAGGCTGGTTTCTTTCATTTTATTATCTACGAAGTTTTGTTCGATCTCCTGAAATATTTTATTTTACTGAAAGTTTATAAATTTTAAACCAATAGAAAAACGCTTCGGGGTTGGATTTTTTAAGTTTATTCAGCTTATTATTCATTGGTTTGCTAATGAGCCAATCTTTCAATTGCATTGGGTTATTGAATTTTTCAACGATTTGTGCATCGTACTTAATCAATGTAGAAAGATAAGCAGCTTTGGAAGCGTGGATAATGGCATTTTCCAGATGGTAGTTTTCTGAAAAAATAAAACTATTAATCCTTTGTATACCCAATTGCAATTGTTCAAAATTACCATTGCCGTCAGACCCTCTACTTACTATGCAAAGTGATGTCTGATAAATATCTTCCAAAACATCTTGTTCATTCAGTCCATTTGTATTCCTATAAGTTAATTCTATAGCTGCAAAATGATAAAATGTAGATTTTATAATAGCTACATCACTAACAGTATCAAGCAAATTACTAATATCATATAGTTGCTTTATGATTTCCATACTCATACTATCCTCTTTTTTGAAGTATGGAATTCCAGTTGTACTTGGAGCAAAAGCTGTAAGTTTATCTCCCAATAGGTCTTCTAAACAAGGCACATCAACCAATAATGGGGGTTCTTGCATCGGCACGAAAACAGACTGAATAGGTAGTTGTATTACCTTAGCATAAATTACTTCTTCAAACAATATATCGAGCAAAACATATTCTTCTGCCCTATTGGATTTATGGAGAGGTTTGTAGAAAAATTTATAGTGTTCTTTGAGAATTTTTAAATGAGTGCTTCGATGCTGTAATTCCTTTCTAATAAAGCCTTGTTCTTTTGCAACTTTATCAAGATTTCCTTCCAGATCATCTTGAGATTGTAAGATAATATCAATATCAATGGATAGTCTTTTTGTTGAGTTCAGATGAAGCATTAATGCCGTTCCGCCTTTAAACACAAAAGGAAGTTTTCTTTTTACAAGTCCCTCTAATAACAACAATGCGCGAATAACTTTCTCCACAAGAATTTTATCCGTATTATGATTTTCCTTAGAAACTTTATTTATCCATTCAATTGATATTTCTTGTTGATTTATCATTTTCTATAAATTGGCAGCAGACTAAATATGCTGCCGTATTATTGTTATTGAATTTATATATTTATTAAAACTTTCTTTTTTTCCCCTTCTATCGGCATAGCGAAGCATTCGGCTTTGGTTAATCGTATATTTTGTAATTGCTTCCCTGAAAATTGTACGCATTTCAACACCTTGTTGAGCAGAAAAAATGATATCATCACAGTAAATATCCACCAATATTTTTTCTAATGAAGCAGTATTAATTCCTTTTATATTTTGAACAGGAGCTTCAGTTACCATTGGCTTAACAATTAACGATTCTTTGTAATTAGGTAAATATTTATCCAGAAGGTCATTCGTCGGGTTTACGAATACCGAATATTTTGCTTCTTTAAGAAAATAGAATACGGATTGGGTTGCTTCCTTTTCTACTTCGATAAGTAAATAAAACCTGCCTGGTTGATGAAGCATAAATTCATTCAGAACCGAAGTGTCCCAAATGCAATTTTTCAAATAAGGAAATTCCTTTTTAAGTTTAGTGTTAATTGATTTTATCTTAGAAGTAATTTCGGGTATATAGTTTTTCCCTTCTCCAGTGACATATTTTCCTCTGCCGATTCTATTTAACACCCCCATTTTTACCAGAGAGTAAATTCTCCAATTGATAGTTGTTTGCTTTAAATCAGGTTCAAACTCTTTGTAAAAATTAGAAATATCACTAGTTCCAAAGCTTTTTTCAGATTGAAATCGAGTTTTTAATTTATCAATATGTAGTTTGTATGTGGTGATAATGATGCAATATTTAAGCAAATATACAAAAACTATATTTTGGCAGCAATACAATAATACTGCCGATAATTAGATTATGAAAATGGATGGGAAACTTTCCATTGAACCAACCAAATAGAATTTGCGAATTAAGGCATTTATAGTAGTTTTATAATGAACTATTTACCGTAATTATTCAAATGGATTCCCTCCCAAATATATATCAAATCAGTGTCCCAAATAAAAGGTCAACAATAGAAGTTGATTAACAAAATATCGTTAAAGTTAAAACCGGAATATAATGGGGAGTTAAGTGTTTTTCCCGAAGGTACGGGAGTGGATTATCATCAATCTTAAGATCAATTTATACCAATAACCTCGGCCAAACAGCAGCTAGAACTTTATGACATTTATTTTAGCTTATTTACCTGCTAATTTTTCGGCTGCCTCAATCCAGCGTGCCAATGCATCTTTATTGGTGTATTTATAAGCTTTAAATCCATTCTCTTTTATCTGTACGGGGATAGCTCCGGGGGAACCTTCTTCACCGTTCTGGTCTTCAAAATGATGAATTTGGATTGCAACAAGACCATTCCCTTTCGCAAGCGATTGGTTTATTTCATAATTAATATATTTTCTATTTGAAGTACCATGTGTTACACACACCACAGTTACAGATGTATTTTCAAGACCTTTGTCAATCATTGCTTTGATTGCCTTATCGCCCTTTTCCTTTGCTTTTTCCCATAGAGAAGCATCTTGGAACCCTGCAGCTGAAGTGCCAATGATGTTTTGGATCAAGATCAAAACAATCAGCAAAAGATCTACAACTCGAGTACCCTTTGTTCTTTCGCAGCATTTTTAAGCCAAGCGAAATCTTTTTTATATCACGATAAATAATATCCATTTTGTATCTCCTCAGTAAAATTGGCGATTTAGTTAAGATTCAGTATTGAATCATAACTCGAATCAACCATTCTGGTTACTTAGATAAGAATCACGGCTAATATTAAGGACATTAACTATATTCGTGTCAATAGGGTAAAGACCCTATTTTTTATTTATAATATTCTCATTATAAATAAGGAATAATACCTAGTGAAATTCTTTCCGAATCATTATGCAATCTTGAGATCACATACCGACACAGTTTTTAGATAAAATGGGTGATGGAGCCCTTAGATATCTCTAATTTTACAGATGGCTGAACCGACTAAAACGATCCAAAATGCCTTCAATAATCAATGCACCCTAGATGACCTCTTCGCCTCTGCCCA
>JABGTK010000142.1 GCA_018647265.1 Candidatus Neomarinimicrobiota bacterium
CGGATTGCTCTGTCTCAGCATAAAAATGAATTCGGAAATGATCGGTTTCAATGGTCTTCCAATCCAACTCAGGATGATTGTAATTCACCTGCCCAAAAGCAATGGACATTAATAAGATGAAACGAAGTTTCATTATTTAATAACGCCCACTTTAATGATCTTTTCTTCGGATTTCCCTTCTCCACTCACGATGACTCTTGCTAAATAAACGCCAGATTCAATATTTGATACATTCCATTTAAGTTCATGATCGTTATTTTTAAATGATTCTCGCCACCAGGATCTTGGATTATCAACTTCAGCAACAAGTGTTTTAGATAATTTCTTTATTGGAAATCCGGATATATCAAAAATATTAATTTCAATAGTTTCAGCAATTCCAAGTCTAATTCGAAATATTACATCTTCACCGTAACTTGGATTTGGGTATGCGTAGGTGAATTCATTTAGAAGCAATTCTTTTTGTCCCGTAGAATCAACCGGAATTTTTAATTTTATTTCCCTTCTTCTATTCGGACCCCCGTCCGGATGTATCCACTCATTACCACCATAATCTTTTAAAACTGAAAGTTGGTAAATTGTTTTTTCTGTTACAATGGACTTCATTCCATCATATTCCCCAATCATTTTTAACTTATCTCCATTAATCATGGAAAATCGTTGAATAGAGTTACCTTCATAATCCAATATTTTGATATTACCATTGGAATCCTGGAAAATCAGCTCTGGATGATTATCATCAAATAAATCAGCCAATAAAATGGGGGGAACCGCATTTGCCGTAATTGGAAAACCACTTTTTAAAATAATATTATTATCGTATCCAAAAATCGCACCTAATGAATCAACTAATACAATATCAACACGACCATCTAAATCAATGTCAACAATTCCAGCATCTATGAGTCCAGAATGTTCAATTAAAGTAGGGGAATTAAAAATAATATTCCTTCTGTAACTATATACAGTAGTACCATCTGATTGATTTCCCGATAATCCAATATGTGGAGGATCGCATCTACTGTAACTATTAGAAGTTTTTGTATATTTTGTAATTTTATCAGGAAAAACATTATAGTCAAAACCATTATAATTAAATCTGACTTCATTCGCAAATTTGAAAGCTCTTATAAATCCTACATTGCATTCATTTATGAAGAAATATTTCCATTTATTGACGAACCTTTTAGAATTATGATTATACGTAAACCATAACACATCAGTTTCAAATCCATTTACACCAACAATTACTAAATCATTTTCACCATTATATAAGTCGTTTTCACTATCATATGGAATAAATACTTCCGTCTCTTTCCATTTATTTTCAATTATTGAAATTGGATTCAATAATCCATTCAATGAATACCATATTGAGTCTCCACCGCCAACAAAATCTAAATCACCGTCACCGTCCACATCCCATTGAAAGAGAATGGATTTATTTTCATCCTTGAGAAATGCCATATCATAACTAGATGAAAGAGTAAACGACATGTTTTCCCCAGCTTTGGAGATATTGCTGATATTTATTCCCGACTTGGCGCCAGAATTGGATTTTGTATTTGGGTGTGTAAATGAAGAAAAATCCATACTCCCATCAGCATTTGCCCGGAAGTATTCTTTATTCTCCCCAAACCACATATCGCCCCAATAGCCGGAAGATGGGTCGGTGAATAAATTAGTAATATAGCCAATATCCTGGGCGCCGTCGGCCTCTTCAAGGTCGATGCCACGTTGCTTACGGTCAGCGTTAACAGAAAACGAACCCAATCCTTCTTGAATTTTCTTTTCATCAATATGCCAAATCAATAATCCTGATGCGGGTAAACCCAAATCATAATTGGGAATATTGGTAATAACACCATACTCATTCTTTTTCACGCCCGCAGAATCCAAAAGGACATTTATAAATGATGGATAATGATTCATTTTTTCCCAGACTGCATAGCGGGAAGAATCGATGTTTACACCATCCCGAAACCAGTTATTTCGATTTTCGATTAAAAAATATTCATCGGCGCCAATGGGAACCTTAGCAATACTGTTTTGGATGCCACTTTGAATGGATATTTTCCCAGGATATTGAAATGTCGTCGCTTCTTCCCACCCTGCAAAAATGCGTGTCCAAGCATTCGGTGGCGCGGGAACAATTCCATGACCATTATTAGATCCTTGATCCATGAGACTGAATACACCCACACCGGAGAGACCCGTTTCTAAATCCCATAATGGCGGCAAACCTACTGCGAATCCAACCATTAAGGCCCATGTTCCCGTAATACTGAACTGCACATTACAAGGATTGTTTAGGGCATCATGTATGGCATCATCCATGAGAATATGGTTTTGAGATTCAGGAAGAATAATCCCCATAGGAATAGAAGCATTGCCGATTTGGATTGGTCCGTCCAAATGGGTATTGACCATATTTTTATCCACAAATGTTGAGGGTATATCTTCTGGTGTTGGATCGAGAAAAGGTAGTTTAAAATCCTGCCCGACGCCGGGATGGATGATGGCAACAAGGTCATATTGACTGAAATCAATTTGGTCCTCGTCAACGGCAACTTGGATGGCATCCCTTAGTAGCTCAGTAATACGTTTTTCATGTTCGTTTTCATTCCCCAACTCATTGTAATAATTCATGGGTTTTTGGATAATATAGCTGCCTTCATTCTCATTTGGGAGAACCACAGAATTTTTCATGTCAAAACCGAACTTCCCATAAGATACGGTCCGGAAATAATTATTTACAGCTTTTACATGGGATTGAAAATAGTTTTTATCGTGCGGCGCAGGGTCAATGGTGTAGTCACCACAAATCGCATTTTGGACAAATTCGTAATTACCGTTTCCTGTAAAACCAGGATAGTCTCCCGGTTCAAATGATATTCGAATGAAGGCTACTTTCAAATCACCCAAAACTTGGGCATTTATGGGTAAATATGCGAAAAGCAGAAAGACCATAGCCAATCTGCATTGAGAAAAGCGGTTCATTTAACTTTTATCTAGAACTGAATGTTCATGGAGAACCGCATTGTATTGGTCAGTGGATGACCGGGCGCTCCTGATGTATATCCAAAATCGAATCCATAATTAGAGAAACGCAACCCTACACCAAATGTTGGATTTTTTATTTTCCCTGTTCTATCGTAATAGTATCCGCCTCTTAAGGCAAAATAAGAAGAATACCAGTATTCCATACCAAAGTTATGCACCAGTTTATCCAATTCATCCTGGATAGAACGGTCGTCAGCAGAGCCCACTTCTTTTTGGCCCCACTCGTTATAAATCCCCCAATTCTCATCGCCGAAAGCAGCACCGTATTCTGTGACAGTATTGAGCATTTCTTCTGCATCGCGGCTACCGTTTCCATTTGCATCTCCAGCCCATTCCCAGCCACCGATTATTTTATCTGCATCCTCCCCACCGGGGGCACGATCGATATCACCGCCCAAAAGCCAATCGTCAACCCAAGAAGTAAAAATCGCCTTAAACAATTTATCTTTATGGGCAATCTCCAATTTTCCATTCCGGTTATAATTAGAATTTTTAGCGCTTTCATCGCCTTTGGAATTATATCCACCAATTAGACCATCTCCATCCCAATCCATATCAGGATAGGATGCAACCAAAAGTTTATCTACATCATATACTAATTTTAAACTGTTAAATTCATTCTTAAATATTTCATAAGCAAACCCGAGGGTCAAATTTGTTGGCTGTGGATCTGCCTGGTCAGGATCGATAAATGATACTTTCGGTCCAATATTAGTCATGGTTACGCCCATATCCATTCGCGGTGTGAGCCATCCCTTATTCATATACCCAAGATCAAAACCAAAATCAATCGACGTACCTTTACCCTTCTCTGCCCCTGTAGCAATTTCTACCAAATGCTGGTAAGAAATTTTAGCATTCATTCCGAAGGCTGATGTGCCCGATAATTTACTGCTATAGGAGAGGGCCGCTGCCATCATGTATGATGTAAATTTTCCCTGGTATTGGGCGAATTCATCCATACGAACCTGTTCACCAAGATTGAGGTAGATCAAATGGCCACCTAGAGTACCAAGGTTTTCGTATTGTTTCCGAAAACCTAGAAATTCATAATACAAGTCATCGGCCAGATTAGGTAACCAATTCACGTGCATAAATGCAATTTCGGAACCTGTTTGAAATGCAAGTCCGGCTGGATTCCAATAACTGGCATAAGCATCATTGGCCACAGCCACTTGTGCTTCACCCATTCCGCCGGCACGAGCGCCGGGAGATATTAGCAGGAATATAGCGCCTGCTTCACTTTGTGCATTGAGGGACGGACTGCTGAAAAGCAGGAGCGTCGCCACAATTGAATATATTCGTCTCATAAAAAGTCCTTTTCCCCGGTTCGGGGTATATTGTTTAGAAGGGTTTATTTCCTTCGGTAATGTGAGAAACGATTCAACCGTTAGCGATATTTTATAAAAACTCCTGTTTGTTACCTAGAAATTACCCTTTTCTCCTCTAACGAGGCAAGGGATTGTACGATATTTATTTTACAGCCCAAGTGGACAGAATAGGGATATACGTTATTATCAAAACACTCAACAACATAACCATAAAAAACGGCAAAGTTGATTTATAGATTGTGGGCATATCCTCATCGAAACGATAAGCGGATAAAAAAAGGTTCATTCCTACAGGAGGTGTTAAAAATCCCAACTCCAGGTTTGCGATAAATATAATGGCTAAATGTATAGGATCAATTCCAAAATAAGCCCCTAGTGGTGTAATCAAAGGAACAACTATAATGATGGCTGAAAAAATATCCATCATACAGCCTACCGCCAATAAGAAGATATTCAGCATTAATAAAAAAACTATTTTGGATGAAATGGTTGTTTTAACCCATGCCAACAATTGCATTGGGATTTGGGCATCCACCATGTAACTCGTCAATCCCATGGCTACCCCAAGAATGATAAGTACACCACCAATTAAGGTTGAACAATCTAGGATAATCTTTTTTATATCCCGCCAATTCAAATCATTATAGATTAATACTTCCACAATAAAAACATATACAGTAGTCATGGCAGCAGTTTCAACCAGTGTGGTGTAGCCACCAAAAATTCCAAATAAAATGAAAAAGGGAATAACTGCTTCCCACTTCGCTTCCCAAAGTGACGTTTTAATATCATGGAAATTTAATTTATGTCGTTTAACCGATTGCACTTTACCTTGCCAAACTGCCCACCCACCAATCATGGCAACGCGTAAAAATCCTGGAATAATTCCCGCAAGGAAGATAGCCTTTACGGAAACTGCTGCAGTAACACCGTAAATAATCAGAGGTAAACTTGGTGGGAATAATAGACCTAATGAACCGGCCACTGTAATGAGACCCAAAGAAAAATGTTTTGAATAGCCTTCCCGAATTAATAATGGAAACAATAATCCGCCTAAAGCCAAAATCGTTACACCAGAACCACCTGTTAAAGCGGTAAAAAACCCACATAAGAGGACGAGTACGACCGGTGTTCCACCGGGAATCCACCCAAACAAAGCTCGGAATAATTTGACTAATCGTTCGGAAGCTTTGCTCTCAGCTAAAATATATCCTGCCAATGTAAATAATGGAATTGTGGGCAATGTGGGTGACACTACAATGCGATATGTTTCCGCCGGTATTGCAGATAATGGTGTATATTCTTGCCAAAAAAAGAGAATGGCCAAACCACCCAAACCAATAAAGATAGGAGCCCCCTTGTAAAGGGAAAATAAAATAAATATGATGCCAATCCACATAAATATGATTGAATCTTGAAACAACTCAATACGGGTAATTGCTGCAATGAGAATTAATCCTATTATTAATAAGCCACGATTTTTCCATCCTTCATATCCATTCATGAATAGATGAATTGCAATTAGAATAAATCCTACCGGCATGACCATTTGAGCGCCCCAACGGGGCAAAAGAGGTGCGATTTTTACTGGATAAGCCATTTCAACTTTGACCAACTCCCAACTTCCAAAAGCCAAAGCTAATATGATAAACAGAGTGGTGACTTTTCCGATAAATTTGAACCAGTTAATCTTTGATTCTGGCTCAAATAAAGGAGTAGTTGTAAGAGATAAAAGTTTATTTCTACGGGCAGCCACAACGGCACCAGCGAAGCCTATCCATAAAGTAAAATGTTGAACAAGTACTGACGAAGCAACCACACCCGTGGTGCCGAACAAACGAGAAATAACCTCAGCGGCGGGAAGAAAAACGAGAGCTACAAATACAAATAAGGTAAAATACTGCTCGATGGATTTGATGTTAAAATAAGCCAAGAGAAATATTTTTTCTTTAGCGAGATTCCATTTCTTTTTTAATTTGCATCAGTTTGTCAAATACTGGTGCATCAATGAGCGAACCCCTAATGTCAGGATACATTTTTTCAATGAGTGACTTCCATTCGACCACCTGTTCGGGCGAGGGCGTATTCACCGTAAGACCATATTCTTTCATCACTTCTACCGCTTTATCAGTTTCATGACGATTCTTTTCCTGGAATCCTTCCCCAATTTTTTGAGCAATCTCAAGCATAGCTTTTTGGTGTTTCGGCTTGATTCGATTCCAAGTTCTATTGTCTATAATAACGGCAGCCGTCAAGTTACCCCATTTCATATTTAGCATATTATCCGCAATGCCAAACAATTGTTGTGATAAAGCATACATGGGATTAAATCCAATTGAGTTGATTAATCCCGTTTGAAGACCAGACAAAACATCTGTCATGGCTAGTGGTACAGGTTGGTATCCATGTTTCTCGTAAAGTGCTGTGGATTTATAATCTCCGGCCCAAATAAATATTTTTGTCTTTTTGAGATCGTCAGGTATATAAACTGGTTTTGTTGAAAACCAGTATGCCCAACCCACATCAACCATTGTTAAAATTTTAAAACCATTTTCTTCTGTAACAGATATAAGGTCATCATTCAACTTCGCTCGAACGAAATCAACTTCATCATAAGACTGGTAAAGCATGGGCATGTAGAATGCTGTAAAATATGGATTAATCTCTGTCATACCTTCGTTGGTTATTGCAGCTCCATGAATCTGCCCAATCCGCATTTTGCGAATCATGTCAGCTTCATCGCCCACCACACCACCGGGATAAATCCGTAAACGTACTTCGCCATCGGTCGCTTTTGTCCACTGCTGTCCAAGGTCTACCAACAAACCATGCCATTCAGTGCCTTCAGGGGCCAAGGTTGCCATTTTTACAATAACCTTTTTCGCCCATAAAAACTGGACAGAAAAGCAAATGAGTAGAATAGGTATGATTCGGTTCATAATTTTTTGATACTAATAAAATAATTCATCTATGTTATCCAATAACCATTGCGCCCTATTACGGCCAATATGATTCGTCAAACGTAAATCATCGTCAGCCATTATATCAATGTTTAATGCTTTATATAGCAAATTAGTGAATTCGTTCCGATTTTGTGTTGCGATAGATACACTTTCGGCAAATGTAACATATGGACTCAAATCTAAACCATCGGATGATTTTACCGCTTTATCGAAATAACTTCGGGCAATTTCTACTTTATTTTCCGGTGCATCATGGCGACTCATGGTATAAGAAATCATTGCGGTGTATAAGGCGCCTTTATTCCATTCAGAATTAATTTTTATTGCCGCTTCAAGGAGATATCCAACCCTCGGCAGTTTAATCACCCACTCTGGATTTCCCCTACTTGAACTTATTGCACCACCATAAGCTGCGGCTGTCCAAAATAGATAGGGAATCTCATATTCAGTAAAGTCCGGACTTTGGTTAGTTTGGCCACCAATCCATCTATCATAATCTAAGTGTTTTATTGAAAAAGATTTGTCTCCATATAAAACAGCTTTGGTAAAATTTTCATTGGCCTGAGCATACAATACTTTTCCACCTATATAATCATCCATAATGATACGATCGGCTTTTTCCATAATAAAACCGTAAGTGTATTTCGTCCAAGATTCACATCCTTTTTGTAATAGTTCAGGATTCTCGGGGTTTTTGACAAGTTTTTTTTCAATTCCATTTACATAATAAAGAAATCCATCTTCAGCCCATTCTGGTTTATTTTCCAAAAGAACAAGCGACGGACTGCAGGCCATCCCTGCCAAAACAATTGAACTATAAAATAATTTAGAGAAAGAATTCAGGCTGATATTTGAATGCTTAATTGTGCAATTCAGGATATAAAGGAAAAGATTCGCAGAGAGATTTAACTTCGGCTTTAATTTGAGTAATTGTGCCTTCATTCTCTACATCATTCACAACACGATCTATAAATTCTACAATTAATTTCATTTCATCTACACCCATTCCGCGGGTTGTGATCGCTGGCGTTCCAACTCGCATGCCGCTAGTAACAAAAGGACTACGTTGATCGAAGGGAACCATATTCTTATTGACAGTAATGCCAGCTTTTTCAAGAGCTTTTTCAGCAGCTTTCCCGGTAACATTTTTATTCGAAAGATCAATCAAGATTACATGGGTATCTGTACCACCAGATACCAAGTTATAATCCTTACTAGACAATGCATCCGCCATTGTTTTAGCGTTGATTACAATTTGTTTCGCATATGAATTAAATTCCGGTTGAAGTGCTTCACCGAAGGCCACAGCCTTTGCAGCAATAATATGCATCAATGGTCCACCCTGAATTCCCGGCATCACGGTTGAATTTAATAATTCTGAAACCATTTTTACTCGACCGGATTTTGGTGCCACAACACCCCATGAATTTTCTACATCCTTACCCATCATTATCATGCCACCGCGAGGGCCACGCAATGTTTTATGGGTTGTGGTGGTTACTACATCACAATATGGCATAGGTGATGGATGAATCCCTGCGGCTACTAAACCGGCAGGATGGGCAATATCTGCCATAAGAAAAGCACCAACCTCATCGGCTATTTCACGAAATTGTTCAAATTCAATAAACCTTGGATAAGCGCTACCACCACAAATAATAAGTTTTGGTTTATGTTCTTTAGCCAATTTTCGGACATCATCAAAATTGACACGGCCTGTTTCTCGGGTAACTTGGTAAGAAACAACATTATATAATTTACCGGAAAAGTTTACAGGGCTTCCGTGAGTCAAATGTCCGCCGTGAGCTAAATCCAACCCCATAATTGTATCGCCAACATTAACAAAAGTCATAAGGGCAGCCATATTGGCTTGGGAACCCGAGTGTGGTTGCACATTGGCATATTCACAATTGAATAATTCTTTTGCACGATCGCGAGCCAAATTTTCAGCTTCATCTACGTGCTCACAACCGCCATAATAACGCGCGCCGGGATATCCCTCCGCATACTTATTGGTCATTACGCCACCAGCCATTTCAAGAATTGGGTAGCTTACAAAATTTTCAGATGCAATCAACTCCAGGGTATGGTCTTCCCTAGAAACCTCACGCATCAATATTTCATATAATTTAGGATCGGCTTTTAGTAAAGTAGAAAAAGTAGCCTTGGCAGATGCCATTTATTACCACCCTTTACCTTTATTTAATCTTTCAGATACCCATTGGTAACAAGCAGTTTCTGCTTTGATGTATCCCTTATTTTTCACTTCAGCATCCATCATAAACCATTGTGCTTTTCCGAAAAGGACTTCATTTTCTTTCAGCCATTCTTTAGAGCGACTGTACCGAGAATAACCTTTAGATTCTGCGTCCTCAAATGCATTATATGCTAAAGTAGCAATAACACGGTCATTAATAGAAATTTCACCTGAACGACAAGCTTGAAAAGCTTTGTAATAAACATTTCCTTTGGCACCATAAGCTTCACCTTCTCCAGAAAGGGTGACTGCCTTATCGGCCCAATCGAATGCTGAACTATAATCTTGGTCCTCGACATAAACGTCCGAAATTTTAACGGCTACTCGAAAATCACGTGGATCTAGTCGAAATAATCTTTCATAAGTTTTGGCGGCTTCAGTTAGCCGATCTGCCAAATCATATGCACTGGCCAATTTTCGGAAGGCCACTTTGCTTGTAGGATCAGTATTCACAACCTGTTTTAGGATCTTGGCGGCATCATTCGGACGGTCAGCCGCACTGAGTCTGTCAGCATAATCTAACCCATAAGAAATATTATCAGTATTATTATCGTATCTAGTTTTATATACATCTAATGGATCTCTACCACTTGCTTCATAAGCCGCTGCCAAATCACTTTGCGCACCTTCATTATTTGGTTGCAATTTCAATAAGTCTTTTAAAACTGCTATTTGGTCATCATATTTCTCCTGGTCACCATAAAGTTTGGCTAATTCACTTTTAATATCTACATCTTCTGGTGCCAAAAACGATAAACGATCTAATTCATCCATCCGCAAATCGGTCTTACCTTGTTTATCGTAAGCAAAAGCGAGACGTTTTCTTAAATCAACATTGTCGGGAAGGAATGAAAGTCCTTTTAGAAGAACTGTAGCGGAGCTGTCATACTTGCCCATATATTCATAGGCAATAGCATAATAAAGATATACCTCTTTAGGATCATCACGATCACAACCAAGATCGGTCAATTCACCATAAGCGCGAACGGTAGCTTCCCAATCACGGTTTTTATAAAATTCGGCGGCACTGCTAAATACTCTTGGGCAACGTACTTTTCGAATGGAATCTTGCCGAGCGAATTCAGCAGCATCTGCATCAGCGCTAGACTGTTCAGGCGGTGTACACATTGTCATAAAAACAGATGCGACACCTAAAATTAATAGTTTTTTAATTAAGTTCTTTTTGTTCATTGTTTTGCTCTCCTCCTGAGAAACCAGACATCTCCCAGACTAAGTCCTATTGTAAAATCTTTAATTATTTCTTTGTGACCACCCTCCATGGATCTGGATCCTTTGCGATAAGAAATATCTAATTGGTTTCCAGTGGCGGCGAATTTAAATCCAAACCCCAGAGAAATCCCATTTTCATTTATTGTTTTTCCACTATATCTCAAACCATATGTTTCTTTATATGAACCAAGTCGCAATGTTATACGGTCTTGCCACGACCTCGCGTCCAAATTCCCAAATCGAACCATTCCTGCACCCAAATGAGTTTTTGACCCAATTTGCTCTTTAATTATGCTGGCATAGTTTGCATTGGTCGCCTCATCGTTCCACAATTGAAATTCGGTAAAAATATTCATATTATTCTTAAAAGATACATTGAAACCAAGACTGAAACTATTGGGTGCATAAATATTGGATATATTAATTGTATCAACTTCAGCTGTAGCAGGATAATCATCCTGATCATATGAAAAATTTTGATTCCTGTCCTCGAATACATCAAACTGATAAAGGGTACCCGAAACAGGTGATCCTGTCATAGATACTTTTGCAAAACCCAAAATCATTATTTTATTATTACTGAAAAATTGACCGGCAAAATTGAAATTAATGGTGGATCCACTGTAGGTTCGAATATTGAATAATCGATAATGCATGTCGTTTAAGATTAACGATTGTTCATCGCGAGAAGAACCAAACAATCTATCTAATGAGAGGCCAAAAGCCATTTTTTCATTCAGTGGTAATGAGAGTCCGACTGTTCCGGCCATGAGACCTCCGCCGGATCTGAATACTTTATTGGATTGGATGGTTTTACCTTGAAAGTCAAAACTGATTGAATCAGTTTTGAAATATGAATAATGGTCATTAACAGGCTTAATAGAAAGTCCAAAACCATATTTATCCCTGATCGGAATTACAAATTGAATTTTTTCAATCCCACCACCCGTATTGGAACTGTTATTTGCATCAATTCCCATTTCTCTATTTGAATAAGACCCACTAATATAAGTGAATTTTAAACCTGACCAAGTCGCCGGGTTATCCAATGAAACGCCTGGATGAAAAGTGGGTACAAGTCCTATGCTGCTAGCGCCTGCAGAAGAAGTGTGTTGAAAACTTTTCGACAATCCTAAACCATAAGCGTTAAAAATTGATTGTCCACTCAGACCAACAACAAACAGAAAACTGATAATTGGAATTTTACGGCAGAACATAAATCACTCTCATAACGGGATATAAATCAGATTTATTTAAACCGTGAAAAAATACGGTCGTAAATGGATCATTACTAAAACTGGTTTGCAATTTGAACCCATAGTTGGTGTAATTAGCACGACCAATTTGGGTGGCTGCTCTACGGTGGTTTATTCGCAATTCGTCATTAATGATTTTCGTCGAGGTATAAAAACCATAATCCTCTTCATAGGGATCATCTATAAATGAGGAAAACTTTATAAAGTCTCCTTCACTTTTGATCGGATGAGATACAATCGAGTATGGACTTATAGAATCTCCCTCAACCCTATTTAAAATTAAATTGGCTGAACTAATAACAGATTTGGGTGGCAAAATCCATCCGCCCATATCAACCATGACAATAGATTTTAATCCTTTTGACATACTCACGGACAACAATGATGTATCTTCGTAAGATACTACCGGAGGTACAATGATTGATAAATCTTCAATCGCATTATATAGTCGCGCTACCGTATCCAAAACAACCGTGTCTGATAGAAATTGGCGAAAAAATACAGTTAATTGAGGGCCGTATCCGTCACCAAGATCTATGCTGCGAAAGTTAAATGATTCTGTTCCATCATCTTTTAGCTCGACCAAAAAAGATCTGTTAAAATCTGTAACATTTGTATCCTTCAAGGCATTGACAATGGATGAATCCAAAGAAAAATTCAAATAGACCTTGGTGCTATTTGTATCTGTTGTATCTGATGTCATTTGAGCCGTACTTATAATTGAAGATGCAATCAAATTATCGAAATTCATATGATTTGTAGTCATTTCATTGAATACAGAGTCACCCCCATCCGGGAAATAACGAAGTTGAAATTCGGGGTTATTTTCAATCGAATCCAATTCAAAGCGCAGGGATAATTGTAAACTGTCCACAACAACCAACGAATCATTATAATACGATAATGGCGTTTTTGCAGTCATGCTGGTACTATCAAATTTGATCAGGCTGTATTTAAAGTCGTATCCATCCTTTTTACCAAAGTATAAATAATTAGTTTTACCCATTTGAGGCGGCACTTGGTAAGAGACTGCTTTTATAACAGGGAAAGAAATGGTATCTAGTCTCATTGGCGTACCAATATCGTCCATGGGAATTGCCGCTTCTTCACAGGCAGAAAAAGCAACCATACCGGTCATACACAGACCGATTGTCATGTTTAGGAAAAATTTATTCATGGAAGATTTATTAAGGAGTTATACTACGAAGGATTAGGCGAAATGTTTCGTCAATACTTCATTCAGGGCGGTGGCGGTAGCATTAAAGTCCGGTGATTCTTCATCATCGAGTGAAATTGAAACCAATTTCTCTTTATGTGCTTTAATGCCGGGTAATTTCATCAATTTTGCTGTGACATCATTTTCAGGTGAATCCACTGCTACAATCAAATCTGCAAAAGGTGCAGCCGCTTCATAACAGTTTACGGTATTGCCCTTAATACTATCAGGAAGTGTAACGCCCGCTTTTTCGTAAGATTTTCGGGAAAACTCACAATATTCATCAACCGAATGAACAGTCAGGACTGTTTTAATTTTACCGTAGAAATCTTTTTTATCATAAATTTGCTGATAGATCAAGGGGACAAAAGCACTTTGCCACCCGTTGCAAATGACTACGTCAGGTTTCCAAAACAAATGGGGTAAAATTGCAATTGCTGCTTTTGAAAAATAACCATAACGTTCATCATTATCAGCAAGAATGCGGCCATTTTTAGCTTTATACAACAAGTTAGTCAGAGACTTATACCATTTGGTGTTTTCAAGGAAATAAACTTGCACTCTTGTCTTAGGTATAAAAGCACTTTTAGCGGAAGTAATAACTTCCTCTCCGTTAAACTCAAAAGAAATTTCACGGAGACGAATAACTTCACGCAGGATATATTTTCTTTCACTGACGAAACCATATTTTGGAATCATTGTTCTTACATCATGTCCAGCAATTTGTAATGCCAATGGTACGTGAACTGAATAGTTTCCCAAATGGGAGGTTTCTGCAAAAGGTGTAATCTCAGTAGTGAGATAAAAAAGTTTTAAAGACATATTTTCTCTGTATTTATTGTACGTTCAGTTGTTTGAGTGAGACCCGAGCCTTATCATAAAATTCCGAACCGGGAAAATAATCAATCAATCGTTTATATTCTTCCCGTGCTTTGTTAAGGTTACCCATGTTCCTGTGACAATGGCCCAATTTTAATTGTGCATCGTCATCTTTATCCGTTCCGGGGAATGTGAATACTTTTTCAAATTCAATGATGGCGCGTTTATAATTCTTCATAGTATAATAACATTCCGCCAACCAATATTGGCTATTATCAGCTAATTCGTTCAATGGGTCGCTCATGACTAGTCCCGCAAATCCCGTCACAGCTTTTTCAAATGCACCATTCTGATAAGCCGAAAGAGCATCAATATAAGTTTTCTTATATTCAACCGGACTTATTTTAGAACTGACCTTATCCCCAAGTTTATTATTTTTCAAGTTATACATTTCTGTAAAACTATTTGTCAGTGTTACAATTTTATTTTCAATCATAACCAATTGAGCCAGTATTTCAAAATTGACACTATCTATGTAGGCAGTTTTATCTTCAATCAATCGCATCTTATTTTGGATCGTATTGATACGATTTATCAAAAGGATGGCTACTGAATCAGTTTGCTCCTTGGCTTTCAGATTTGCTTTAAGTGCATTTTGAAGCTCAGGAAGCAACATTCGAATTTGAGTGTCGAGCGAATCTACTCTCACATTTTCTCGATCAATCTTTGCATTGAGTCGTTTTAATTCACGCTTCGTTGTTGCATCCTGTCCGGACACAATCGTAAATGTTGCGAGAAGAATTATAGTTGCTGTGAATTTGAACAATCGATACGTCATGTAATATCTGCCTGTGATTAAAGAATCAAATTAAGGCTCGGAATTTACCGCCTTTATTTGGCGTCGTCATTATCTTTTTCACTCCAAATTAATCCATTTCTTCCCTGCCAAAGTTCAAAACTAAACCAATCATCATAAAACTGGATACCAGAAATGATCCGCCATAAGAAACGAATGGAAGTGGCAGACCCTTAACAGGAATCATCCCTACTGTCATGGCACAATTGACAAAAACATGGGTCATGAAAATCGTTGCAATACCAATTAAGATAAGTCCGGCGAATCTATCTGATGCATTAATGGCTAATCGAATTATTTTTACAATAAGCCAAAGGAATAAAACCACCATTGCCAGTAAAGCAATAAAGCCCAATTCTTCTCCGATTACACTGACAATAAAATCAGATTCTTGAACCGGAAGAAACTTTAAATGAGTTTGGGTCCCTTGCCCCCAACCTTTCCCAAACAATCCACCAGAACCTAAAGCTGTTTTACTTTGAATAATCTGGTAACCTGCACCGAGCGGATCTGACTCCGGGTTAAATAAAGTGAGAACTCTATTTTGTTGAAACGGACGCAATGAGTTCCACAAAAACGGAAATATCAATCCAAGGAAAATATTGCTGAAGTAAATTCCTACCCCGTGCCACAATTGAGGACGTGACAAGAAGATGACAATGGCCATAATGGCTGCCCAAACAGAAAATACCACTACGTTAAATGCAGCAAGAATACTTAACAAAGGGGCCACTATTAAGAACAAATGATAGGGTCTTGCCCCCACCCAAAATAGCATAGGTATCACCGGTGCCATCATCACGAATGCCGTTCCTAAATCCGGTTGCCTCAGAACAATAAATGTTGGTATCAATGCAATGGTGAATGGAACAATATTTGAACCGAAGTTCCTCATTTGCAAATTATGGTCAGATAAATACCTAGCTAATGTGATGACAATTACCCACTTCGCAATTTCAGATGGCTGAAGACCAAATGGAAGTCCCATGTAGATCCACCGATAAGTACCAGCAATTTTTGGTCCGAAGAATGGAAGTATTACTGCAATAATGATTATTCCATAGAGTATAAATATATATTTATGAATAAATCGCTTAGAGGTGACCATAATTGCAATCATTAAAAGCACAGCTGGCACAAGAAAAATAAGTTGTTTCGAGAATGCATTGGGTGGCTCTTGCTCTTGTATCGCCGTAATGCTAAAAAGGGTAAGAAGTCCCACCGATAATAAAGCAATCACCCCGATAAGAATACTTAAGGGTGATTCGATTATTTTTTTTTGAAAATTAAGAAGCATTATGAATTGACCAGCTTTGTTTTATCATCTTCAAAATATTGCTTAAATATTTTACGAGCCATCGGCGCTGCTACTTCACCGCCATGACCGCCGTTCTCGATCAGAATGACAACGGAAATCATTGCTCCATCTTTTTCGCCGAAGGCTATAAACCAGGCGTGGGGTTCGCCATGAGGATTCTCAGCTGTACCAGTTTTTCCAGAAATTTTTAATCCGGGGATTTTAGGATCTGACCTACGACCTGTTCCTTTCGGATCCGAAATAACTTTTCGCATATATTTTTGTATAAGATTCCACGATTGATTCCTGACTATTGGTTTTACAATAAAATCATCTTTAGCCTGAACCATATAAAGTGGATGGGTATTCCCTTTTGTTGCCAAAATATTTGTATAAGCAGCCATTTGAAGTGGTGTAACTAGGATTTCACCTTGTCCGATTGAAATATTTAACATTGCGCCCTGTGACCAACCCCATCGCCCATAGAGACGATTCATAAAGGCTCGGTCTGGCATTCGTCCTTTCATTTCTGCAGGAAGATCAATATTAGTTTCATAACCAAACCCGAACTGTTTAGCGAACTCTGCTAATTCATTTAATTTTATCTTTTGAATTGCTTGGTAAAAGAATACATCACATGACTGGACAATTGCCTGTTCAAGATCAATCTTTCCATGTCCAAATTCACTCCAGCATCCAAAAGTTCGATCATAAAACTCATAGGAACCAGTACAGAAAACTTCCGTCTGGGGTGAAATAAGGTTTTTCTCTAGCAACGCCAAAGCAACAACCATTTTAAATATTGATGCTGGAGGATAGGTACCATTCGCAACACGATTCAATAAAGGACGATTTGGGTCCGAAATCACTTCTTGCCAATCTGAGTTCGAAATTAAACCGGTGAAAAGATCAGGCTTATAATCAGGTGCACTTACATAGGCAAGAATACCACCCGTTCTTGGATCAGAAACTATTCCAACACCCTTCTTACCTCTAAATTCCTTTTCAATTAGTTGCTGTAAGGATACATCAAGAGTTGTGGAAATATTGTTCCCAGGAGAGGATAAAATATTTTCTTCACCTTCAAGTTTTCCCGCTTCACGACCATATGCATCCACCTGAAAATATTCCACACCCTTATCACCCTTGAGCGTAGTTTCATACTCTTGTTCAAGTCCTGACCATCCAACAAGATCGCCAGACTCATAATCACCATTTGACACCATTTTCTGAATCATTTCCTGATCCATTTCTTTTAAATATCCTAAAACGTGGGATGCACGAATTTTGGGGTTATATATTCGTTCTGGGAATTGTTTATACATAATGCCGCTTAAATCATTTTTAGCTTCTTCTAATCGGCTTAATTGTTCAATCGTCAAATCTTTTACAAGACGCGTTGGCAAGAATCGGTTCCGATAATAATTCTTATAATTCTTTTTTAATATTGAGGTATCAATTCCAATGCTGTGGCTGATTACTTTATAATTTTTTTGTTTATCCCTGATTTCTGCACCAATTCCATAAAGAATATAAGTGGGATAATTATCTACAATGATTTCACCATGGCGATCAAGAATTAGTCCCCGCGATGCTGGCAAAGAGATGGCGCGAATTCGATTACTGTCTGCCCGTTTATTGTAAAACTCAAAATCTAAAATTTGTAATTGAAAAAATCGAAAGGCCAATACAGAATGAAGAATAATGACAAAAGTTATCATGACCCAAAATTTAGACTTGGAAACTGAATTAGGTGTTTTCAGCAATGGAAGCTTCTCTAACAGGAAAAAAGAATTGGACTATCAAGAAAAACATCATTGTATAGGAAAAAGACATGAGCCATTTTGTCCAGAACAGAATAATATCAGATTCATAAACGGATTGAAATCGAACATAAGAAATCAAAAGAAAGTGTATGGCTATAATTACGACCCAAGTAGCATGAAAGATATATGGTAATAATCGTTCATACTTTCCATTTAAATAACCGGTTAAGTAGGCCGTTATAGACAATGATAATGGTGCGAGACCAAACAAGGAACCCACGCCTGTCAAATCAGAAAGAACGCCTAGAGTGAAGCCAATAATGACGCCAGGAGTTTTACCATAAACCAAACTGATATAAAAAACATATATAACCAAAAAGTCAGGACGAATCATATTTAGGGATAAAAAATCGACCAAAAAAAATTGGATAAAGAATACACCAATTGTCGGAAGAATAACTTTAATCCACTTCATTTATTTCTTCAATCACAAGGAATACATTTAATAGTGCACCCAATTTAGGCTGAATCCTAACTTTTGCTATTTTTTGAAAACTCCCCCGCTCGTCTATTACTTCTACAACTTCGCCTACGGGAAGATTTTTTGGATAAATTTGGCTGAAACCCGAAGTAACCACTTTATCGCCAATTGAAATTTTTGCGTTTTTTTGTAATTCCCGGATTTCACAAATATCATTGGCAATATATCGAAGAATACCAGTATTTCCTGATGGCATAGTGCGTACAGATAAGCGATAATTAATATCATTTATAATTTGGACTATTGTTGATTCTTTTCCAACAACAACTGTTTTACCAATCACGCCGCCTGGTACTAAAACTGGTTGATTTACTAATACACCATGATTTGATCCAATATCAAGAGTGATTGACGATAAATTTGATGATGCGCCCATATTCACCACTTTTGCCGCCATCAGTTTCAGTTGACTTTCGCGCTTAAATCTTAGGAGATATCGCAAAGAAACATTTTCTTTCTCAGCGTTTAATAAAGACTCCAATTCAAGCGTTAATTGAATATTTTTTTCGCGAAGGAATTGAGTCTCCTCTTGGAGTTGCGTCATGCTTTTCACCCATGAAAAAGGGCCGGAAATAAAAGAAAAATAGTCACTAAATTTTCCCCGAACTATTAAAACATCGGGCGAATCGTTTTTTAGGAGCAAGGTAAAGGATAGCGTAACCGCTATCACTAGAATCAAATGGTCTTTATAGCGTAAAAGGGCTAGGTAGAAATTCCGCATTCAATGGTTATATCAGAACAGACTCGTATTTTTTCACATCTTCAAGGACTTTACCCGTTCCTTTAACAACTGAAAGCAGTGGTTCTTCAGCAATATTCACCGGAACGTTTGTTCGTTCCCTGATTAACTGGTCAATTCCTTTTAGCATACTTCCCCCACCGGTCATGATGATACCTCGATCTAGGATATCTGCCGAAAGTTCTGGAGGGGTACGTTCCAAAGCGCGTTTTACTGCCTCAACAATCGCGTTAATGGGATCCTTGAGGGACTGTCTAACTTCATCAGATGAAACTTCAATTGTTTTTGGAATTCCAGAAACAAGGTCACGGCCTTTGACAGCAATCATTTCATTCTTGATGCGCATCGCAGAACCAACAGCTTTTTTAATAGACTCTGCTGTTGAATGACCAATGTCAAGTTTATGTTCATTGCGGAACCATTGGATAATAGATTCATCCATTTCATCACCTGCGACTCGAATAGTTTCTTTCGTAACAACACCATTTAAGGAAATCACTGCAATCTCTGTCGTCCCACCACCTATATCAACAATTATATTCCCAAACGGTTTTGAAATATCTAGTCCCATACCAATCGCTGCGGCTACTGGTTCTTCAATCAAAAACACTTCACGTGCGTTGGCCCTTTCACCAGAATCACGAACGGCTCTGCGCTCAACTTCAGTAACGCCAGAGGGGACACAAATTACCATCCGTGGACGAGCCAAACGATTCATGTTTATTTTTTTTATAAAACCCTGGATAAGTCCATCTGTCATAGTGAAGTCTGCAATAACGCCATCTCGCAAAGGTCTAATTGTCTCTATTTCTCTATGTGTACGACCCACCATTGCTTTGGCCTCATACCCTACTGCAATAATTTTATCATTGTGTACAGATTTAGCAACAATCGAAGGCTCGTTAATCATAATGCCCTTACCCTTAATATAAATAAGGGTATTGGCAGTACCTAAATCAATGGCGATGTCGCCAGAAATCCAATTCAAGGGATTTGTGAAAGAATTTAAGAAACCCATTTTAATTACTCTTCAATATTTTATGTTCGGATAATAGACCGCAAATCTAAATTAAATAACCCAATGGTTTCATCATATAAAAGAGTGATTTGAATTTATTTTTTTCCTTTTTCACGGCCGGCCTTTGCCAACTTATCCGCTGCATCATTTTTATCTCTATAAATATGACTAAAAGACCAGCTATCTAATTGATGAAATTGGGACATTGCTTCGCGATGAAGTTTTTGCATTCGGGGGTTTTTTACTCTGTATTCACCACTGATTTGTTTCACGACCAATTCGCTGTCAGAATATATTTTTACATTAAGCAACTTTAGTTCGACAAGCCATTTCAAACCTACAATAAGCGCTGTGTATTCCGCTTCATTGTTGGTGGCATCATGAAGGTATTCTGAAAATGAATACACTTCTTCCCCATCTTTAAAAATGACTCCCCCAATTCCGGCAGTTTTCGAATTCAAATCTGCAGCCCCATCAATAAATAAAGTAACTTCACTATTAGAAGTCATTTTATTATAAAGGTTATCCAAAGAATCTTCCACTCGATTTTTTGGCTCAGAAAGGAGAATTTTTAAGGCACTAGTTTCTTGTTGATTTAATTTCATTTTTTCCTAAATATATGGGTTTGTACCATATTGGGCTGGACATTCTTCCCAGTAATAACACCAATTGCAAAGGATGCTTTTTTTCGGATTGAATGCACTGCCATTTTTAATATGATTTCGAATGTTATCAATACGAGTTTTTGTCTGATTTTTTAATTGATCAAGTTGGTAATCATTTCGTGTCGATTCAACTGTTTGATTGTGCTGTAGAAAATGCCAAACTAGCTTTACTGACTTCACATCGTCTCGATCATTTCGTAACGCAATCTGATACAGGGCCAATTGACAATCTTTGTCAGCAGTATATTGAGTTAACATTCGTTTGCCACTTTTATAATCATGAATCTCATAATTTCCTTTACCATCGTGGTCCAATCGATCCATAATACCTTTCATCATATAATCCTTGGAATCATCTACAGAAAATATATATTCAAATTCCGTTCCAATTACCATTTGATCAAATGGACTAAAAGTCCTGTAATACGCAGCAATACACCGCTCACCCAACTCGAAATAAAACTTTGGCTTATTTTCTTTCCTAACAATGGCAATACGGTTATGCCAATTTTCTTCCCATACTTGATGGTACTTTTCAATTACACCATCAAGAAAAGGGAGTCGGCTAGCCATCACTTCATTATATAAATATTCCAGTGCTTCGTGGACGCGTATGCCCATAAAAGCTTCAATTCCCTCGTCGTCCTTATAGTTTTTATCTATATAGCGATAGCGAAATTGAGCCGGACATTTTTTATATGTTTCGAGACTGCTGTATGAAAATCGTTCAATCATTAATTGATCATTAAAGAATTATGTTAAAAGTTACGGTTTGCTTACAGTCTAAATCTATCGGAGATCAGGATTAAGCAATATTTTCTGCTAATTTTGAACAAATGAAATCACCCATTTCAATTGTGCCCATGCTTCCACCAAGATCTCGCGTAACCCATCCTGCATTTATAGCCTTCTCTATGGCTAACTCACTCCCTACACCATCCCCGAGGATGAGGAGTATTTTCACCAGGATCTTCCGCGGAAGAATGGTGTGGACAGGCGGTAATCGCCGAATCCATTTTCATCTATAAAATCAAAATATTTGTTAATTCTATAATAATGCCATCGTTGTGAGTATATACGACTTAGAGGGTCATTGTATATTTCCAAATCATCTGGTGGTCCAAATAATATATAGATCATTCCCATATCCGTTTTCCATCCGGGCATATAAGATTTAAAATTTACATTTGAATAATAAACTCGAGAAAAATATTCATTCATCACCTCGTTGTCAGGCGTTTCCGGCGTTGGATCACGACCGCTCCAATATTCAATGAATAGAGCTTCCTTATCTGTGTTTTTAGCTTTACTCAGTTTTTTCCATTCATCATCATGAAGAATGTAGCGCATATTTTCTACTGCTTGGGCAATGTCATTAATGGAAGATGAAATACCAGATCTATTCACAGATAGGATGACCGATTCTTTCCTTTTCGCATTACCTTGTATTAATACAATATCAACTTTTTTTCGCAATCCTTGTTTGGCCACTTCCTCAGGAATAATAATTCTTTGATGAAAAAACGATTCTTCCGATTTTGATTGAAATGACTTCTTCCATATTTCCTTCTTTTTGGAATTGGTAACCAAGACTTCAAGGATATATGGTCCGGGTTTAATTTTGCCCGAAACGAATACAGATGTGCGGGTTACTTTTTCTCCAATCAAATTTTGGAACATTGGGATCTCATTCTCATTCAAGCCCCACTTCCCCGATAAATAATCCACAAAAAATGGATTATACAAAGCTAAGTCACCTTTATGTTCAGAATACTTTAATTCTTTATCCCTTACGCCACTGTCATTAGAATCTTTATCTAAGACTTCTGCCGAAATGATGTAATCGCCCGCAGGAACTTTAAATTCGTGGTGATGAATGGTCATCGTTTTCTTAGATGTCGATTCGAGATAATCATCTGTAACTAATGTATTTGACCAATTTTTCCGACCAACCTGTTTGCCCTTTTTTCTCTTCAGGGATATAGTTGTTTCATACTCTGCTTCAAACCCATTTGTTGTTTTAACGAATTGCAAAACGTGATTAGGTATTGAAACATATGACAATACTCGGATTGAATCGGAGTTTTCATCAGCTACGCTAAATACAGTAAATCCATATTGGCGTATAATTTCTCGGTTGCGGCTATTGTTTGGCCTCCTCTGGGCAATGATAAGATTGCTCAAGGCAAGACTGATCAGGATGATTGATTTATAATAATGTTTCATTTGTATCGATACGAAATAAGTCCTTCGGTAGTTCCCAGCCAAATTTTTCTGTCCCTAATATACAAGTCGTTTACCTGACCAATAAATGAAAAATTGAAAATATCCATGAGGTTCTTTTTCATATCATATTGCACCAAACCATTTGAGGTTGCCATGAAAACGATATTTTTATGAATTGCCATTGCTCTTATTTCTAATCCGCCAAATATTGATGGATCTACCGCGTTAGACCATTGACGATCCCGAAAATTAAATGATAAAACACCTGTTCGATTAGCCACAAGTATTTGATTTTTATCATGGACAATAGCGGTAAAATCCGTGAATTTTAAAGGGAAAAGGACCTCATCATTCTTATAGCCGTAGGATTTATAATCGCGAATGACATCTTTATTAATATCATATAGGAATAAACCAATTTCAGTGCCGATCCAAACCTGATCATTTGCGAATGCCAAATCATAGATGAATATGTTTCTGAAATATTTTTCAACTTTGGAAGATATGGTTTTTTTATCATCCATCTTAATGATGGAAATACCATTTGGACTTCCAATCCAGACATGGTCCCCAACCTTTACCATAGACACGGCCAACGATTTTCTTCCACCTATTTGTATATTAAATGTACGCCAATAATCCTTTTTTTTATTATAGACTAAAAGTGCATCTTCTCCTCCAAACCAAATTTCCTTTTTCATTTCTAAAATTGAAAAAATGGATGATTCATCCAAATTAATCATTTCTCGAAATAAATATTGATCGGCAATATTCCTATCATAATCAAAATAGGTAATACCCGATTGCAAATGGCCCAATCGCCCGCCTAACCAAAAGGAATCTTTACCTTCTATGACTTGAATATCATTTCCAGTAAGACCAAATTTGAAGGGTGTAAATGACTTCATTGTAGCATCACCACGGAAAAATGTACCATCTTCTGTACCCATCCATATCCCATGAAGTGGGTGCTCCAAAATTGTCGTAATATTCATTTTATATCCATCAGGATGTATTAATGATTGTAAGTCAGTCATCCACCCATCCATTAACGAGAAATCAATCAACAGATTGGATAAGTCCGTACTGAATCGTAAAAGCCCTGAACTCCATTTTACAGTCTCGTCTGGGTTTGGCATAGCACCAACTTGGACACCAGTTATAGGATCAATTCGATGAACCAAGCTTCCTGTTTTCAGCCATATATAATTATCTGATTCTCCTATTCTTTCAACATACTGCCCGCCAAAAAGACCTAATTGGTGGTTATCCATGTACCGCCAGTTTCCTTCTTCATCAAAGCTATACTCAACTCCGTATGGAGTAGCAACCCACAATACACCATTTGAAGCACGATGGACAGCTGTAGTTGTATTACTACGCAATCCTTGAGCGCGGGTGATGGGCTCCTCAAAACGTTCTGAAAATATATTAAATCTTAAAACACCCCCGTATTGGGTACCTATGTAGGCATATCGATCCCCGAAAGTGATAGAATTAACCTTACCAGTATAGCGATACTGAACCCAATCAAATGGGTGGAATCTCAGATTTGGCTGAGCAAATATGTTGCCGAATAGCAATAGGAATATAATGATGGTACGAATCATGAAAATTGAGATTGAATGATATAGAATATAGGGAAAGAAAAGGGTGAATTAAATGCTGTTATGGTGATCTAGCATTTCATTCAAAAGGTCGAGACTAATGGGAACAACACCCACTTCTTCACAAACACGACCGGCAGCATAATTGGATAGGGTCACAGACTCTTCTGGAGTGGCACCGCATAAATCCGCTAAAGCAAATGTGGAAATCACTGTGTCTCCTGCCCCAGAAACATCATGCACACGTCTGGCTTTAGTTGGTATATGATGGTAATCGGAACCATCGAACAATGAAACACCTTCTGCGCCGCGGGTAATCATTAATATTTCTGCATTCAATTCATTTTTGAGTCGAAAACCGGCAACTTCCAGAGATTCATTCTCGGCATAAGCCTGTCTGAATTCATTTAAATTTGGTTTGAACAAACGAACATTTTTGTAGGTATTAAAATTTGCTTTTTTCGGATCGACATAAACAGGTTTCCCTGTTTCATTAGCCATTAGAATTATTGTATTGATCGATTCGGAATTGAGTACACCTTTATTATAATCTTCCAAGATAATTGCATCTACATCTTTTAAAGTTAAATCAACAGATTCAGCCAACGCTTTGTTGGATGATTCCGATAGATCGGAATTTTCTTCACGATCAGCCCTCACCACTTGTTGGTTATGGGCCATAATTCTTGACTTAACGGTAGTTGGACGATTGTCACTCTCAACCAAATTGGTGCAAACAATATTTCGTTGATCCAATAATTCTGTTAATATTTTTCCCTCTGAATCGGCGCCGATCAAGCCAATGATAGAAACTTTACATCCCAATGATGCGAGGTTTAAGGCAACATTTGCAGCGCCTCCGGGATTGTGCTCAATTTTATTAACTTTCACAACTGGCACAGGCGCTTCCGGTGAAATTCTATCTGCATGCCCCCAAAGGTACGTATCCAACATTAGGTCACCCACAACAAGGACTTTTTTATCCGCGAATCTGGTAGTTATTTCTTTGAAACGATTTAATTCCATTATCTAAATATCCTTAGGTGTAATAGTTCGTTCTGGTAGAACAAGTGCTAAAAAAATATACAGCAAGACGCCAACGCCAATACTCATAAAAGTACCAAATACCCATAGAATTCGTACAATGGTAGGGTCAATATTAAGCGATTGCCCAAATCCGCCACATACACCCGCAAGCTTTTTATCCAAGATAGATAGATGAAGTAATTCCCACACTTTGTCATTACTATTCACCTCTTTGGCTTCATTGGTTTTAGAATAAAGAAAGTAAAGACCCACGCCAACTAAAGACATTACCAAAAATACATTTAAAAGGTTATCCCAAAAAGTATCCCAAACCATGAATAAAATATGGTCATATCTAAAAAACAGAATTATTCCGATTAAAATTAACAGAACTCCCCATAATGGGTTGTTTTTAATAGAATCAAAATTAATTGAAGTGCTTTGTGTCAATTCGTCTGGAATCATTATGGCAGCAATAATGTAGGCCAATAATCCTGCACCACCGAAAAGTGTAAAAAACACCCAAACTAAACGAACGATAGTTGGATCAATGCCAAAATACTTCGCCACACCGCCACAAACGCCGGAAATGATTCTTTCTGAATTGCTTCGGTTAATTCGCTGCATAAGTAAAATTTACGTTAATTTAATTGATTAACGATTGTTTCTTTGCCTGCGCCTGCTTGGTTGCCTTTCACGTTCCTGTCGAAAATTCCCTCTGCCTGCACCGGGCCGTATTTTAGAAATGTGTCCATTGTCCAAATATATTAAAACGGAAGCAATCCGTTTAATATTTTGATCAGATGGCGCTGCTACTATTATGGTTGTACCCAAATCTTTATTCATTCGGATAAGTTTTTTGCGAAAATCTGATTCCATGTTGGTGTCAAAGAATACACCATAATCATCAATCATTAATACACGCGGATCACTTTCTACAGCAATAATCATATTTATCCAAGCCAGTTCTCCCGGAGATAAATCACTCACTTTACGGTTAAGTAAAAACGGCAATGATCCATTGTTGAAATATTTGGCAGCGCGTTTTTCTAGACGATTTTTATCCATTGATTTAATAACGTCAGAAACTTTTGACCCTTTGGGAATTGAATCAATATTAGCCAATGCAATTTCAGGTATAGTCTTGAGTTTACCCATCCAATTGGTTTCAAATTCAGCATCATCATATTTGACAACACCTTCATTGGGTTTTTTCAAACCGGCCAATATATTGAAAAGGGTGGATTTCCCTGAACCAATAGGTCCAATGATACCGTAAATCGTTCCGCGATGGAATTCCAAACGGCGAATATTTAATATAGTATGATTTCCGTAGGATTTTTTTATCCCCTGGATATCATATATGGAAGTACCTCGATCATTCATCTTTTTCTCCTATTTCAGTAAAAAGATGAATCGAAAAGTTATTTAGCTATGTTGGCTTTCTAAAAATCGTTCTGCATCAATGGCTGCCATACAGCCGGTACCGGCGGCGGTTATAGCCTGTCGGTACACATGATCCTGGACATCTCCACAGGCAAATATGCCCTCCAAATTGGTAGCCGAACTGCCGTTTTTGGTAACCAAATATCCAGTTTGATCAGAATCTAAAATCTCACCGAATAAATCTGTATTCGGTTTATGTCCAATAGCCATAAATACACCATCGCAGGCTTCATCACGCGTTTCACCTGTTTGTGTATCTTTTAATTCAACACCATGAACACCTTTTTCTTTAGTCCCATGGATTTGAATAAGACTTGAATTCCAAGCCACATTAATCTTCGGATTTTCTAAAGCACGATCAACCATAATTTTGGATGCGCGAAACTCCTCACGACGATGTACGATAACAACTTCAGACGCAAATTTTGTAAGATAATTTGCTTCTTCCATAGCTGAATCTCCACCGCCAATAACAAGAACTTTCTTATCGCGAAAGAAAAATCCATCACAGGTAGCACATGCAGAAACACCATAACCCATGAGCTCTTTTTCGCTCTCAAGTCCAAGCATTTTTGCCGTTGCGCCTGTGGCAATAATAATTGAATCAGCGGTGTATTCTTCATCACCTACCCATACTTTGAATGGGCGTTCACTGAAATCAACTTTTGTGACATGTTTAAAATGGCATTCAGCACCGAACCGCACGGCTTGTTCACGAAACTTTTCCATAAGTTCCGGGCCCATGATTCCCTCAGGAAATCCGGGATAATTTTCCACATCAGTGGTAATGGTCAATTGACCACCAGGCTGATTACCTTCTAATACCAATGGATTCAAATTAGCTCGGGCTGTATATAATGCCGCTGTTAATCCGGCAGGCCCCGAACCGATAATGATAACTTTTCGATTCATTTTATCAACTAATTAAATAACTGTTTCTAGTAATTCAGTTATTCTGGTTTTGGGTACAGCGCCAATAATTTGGTTAACAACTGCACCATCTTTGAAAATTAATAACGCCGGAATACTCCGAACGCCAAATTGTGTGGCCAATTGATTCTCATTGTCCACGTTTAATTTGCCAACCTTTACTTTTCCGTTATAGGTATTGGCAACTTCGTCAACTACGGGTGCAATTGCACGACAAGGTCCACACCATTCTGCCCAGAAATCTACGAGCACAGGTTTTTCGGACTTCAATACTTCAGCCTCAAAATTAACTGAGGTAAATTCTATGACATTTTCTTGCATGTCATCTCCTTCATTTAGAGGTTATAAATCGGCTGCAAACTTACCCGATTTATAATATTATAAAAACACCAAATTCATACAATTTCATAATTTGTCTGCGATAAAAAACAAAATATTTAAATTGTATAAATCAAAATTATTCAATCGATAGAGCTTCGCCATCAATTGACTTCGGAAAATCTATTTTTAATATTCTTGCAACTGTCGGGGCAATATCCACTGTCTTAACACGAACCGATTTCACTATTGCTTTTTGGCCGCCTCGGGCGAATATCAATGGTACATGGGCATCATAATCATAAGGTGAACCGTGACTTGCGCCTACTGGATATTTCCATGTCCAGTATTTTTTGGTAATAAGATATACATCCGGACTTTTCTCAGGATGAACCATATTTTTTAATCGCATTTTAAAAACACTATTTCCACCCTTTAACATATCCTCTTTTGTGATAACAGTATGAATCCCTTCCAATTTAGATAAATGGGATTTTAAAATTTCTGTCGCCACTTCCCGCTCCATTGGATTAATCGAATTATTGTAATAAAAAAAGTTGCCATATCGGGTAACCTTTCCCGGACCAATTTGTTTATCAATTTCATTGGTTACTAGAGTAAAAAGGGAGTCACGTTTCGGCTTAGGAATCCGACCTGAATCAATTCCTTGGGACTGTAAATATTC